>CBHTTW010000176.1:0-5751 GCA_966096025.1 uncultured Alphaproteobacteria bacterium
TCGGGGCGGGTGCGGGGCGCGTTTGATGGGCCAGCCCGCCCGCGCGGGCTCGGTTCCGAATTGGGCCGGGCGTGTGGGGGCGGCCGCGGCAGGCGAAAACGCCGACCACTCCAAACAAACTGCGCGGGCCAAAGAAATGACAAGCGGCCCCGCGCGACAGCGATTTGAGGGGCCAGTTGATGGTGCGGGTTTGTGCAACCAGTCGGGCTGTTTGGCGTTGTAAGGCGGCTATGTTCAAAGCCTCGATCCTCTCCGCCCTGCTGACCGCCGTGATCGTCATTTCGACGTCCGCCCTGGCGCAGACCACGCAATTGGTGCCGCCATCGCCAGGCACGATTGAAGATCCGAACGCTCCGGTAAAGCTGGTGGCCGACGGCCCGCCCCGCCCGCTGATCCGCATGGACATGCCCGACAAGGCCGAGACCCTGGCGGCCAATCACGACGCATCGGCCCTGACCCGCTAGCTAGCCGCCTTTGCCAGCCACAATTGCTTGAGATAGGCCAGCGCGGGATCGGTGACGGCCGAAAGGCTCACCGTCGCCTTGAACATGACGCCCACCTCACCGCCCTTGCTCCATGCGATCCTGCAATCGTAAGCGACGCGGTCGCGGATATTGATCAGGAAGAAGCCGGCCGGGAGCTGCACCTGCTTGGTGGTCAGCCGCGCCCCGGTCTTGGAAAGACTGCGAATGGTGCAATCGAAGCTGTAAGCCCCGTCGCCATAGGCCACGATGCCGGAGAGCAGCACCCGGCTGCGCGGCGCGGGCCGGCGTTCGGCGGGCGGCGGTCCGGCGTCATCTGCTGTTGTCATGCGCCGTTCCACAAACGGCAAAAACCCCATCCGGCGCGTTCCGGCCGCGCCGGACGCGCTCTTTTCTTATTGGCCATCAGCCCCCCAGATTCGGCTTCAGAATCGGCACGTGATGACTATTTATCAGGTAGAATGGTTTCGCTGTCCACATACAAATTATTTAGGTTTACCAAGACGTTTCACGTTGGCACAGCACCCCCGTCAAACGGGCTAAACCGCTTCCAATCCGGGCGGCAAAGCCAGTCCTTTTTGCCGCCGCCAGGCCTTCGCCCGATCACCGTCCCAACCCGCAGGCCAGGCGATATCGCTGCCATTGGAAAGGATTTTCGGCTCGGTAAAACGGTGGCACTCGCAAAAGATGTCGACATAGGCCGAACCAGGATCGGCCAGCGGCAGACTCGTGTCATTGCGCAAGCAACCGGGCTCGTGCGCATCGACATCCCAATGGCGCAGGCTTGTATCCATCGCCGTCACTGCCCGTCCGGTTTCTGGCCGCCCTGAAAGGGGATCAGATTGGGAAACAGCTGGCGCAGATCCTGGAGCTCGCTGTCGTCGTCATAGATCAGCTGCGCCCGCCTGGTCTTGAGGTTGATCAGGACGTAACCGTTTTCCGCCGCCTTGATCTGAAAATCCTCGGGCCTGGAATCCTTGTCCCATGCCTTGGCCCCATTGATGCGGGCCATGATCTCTTTGTCTATGTCCACGCCGGTGTTGATCCGTATACCCATCGACAAGGTAACGAAGTTCCGCTGCAAGCGATCCGGAAGAGGAACCGGCGGCGGTGTTCAGCCCGCAGGCTGCTGCATGGCGTGCGGCGCCAAAAGCGGCGCGGCATGGGCGTAACGCCAGTATCCGACCCCAACCAGGATCAGGATGCTCCACAGGATCACTTTTATTGTCGCCATATTGCAGCCCTGCCCACCTCCGGCAATTTATGCCGGGAAGCTTTTCAACCGCTTTTCCAGGACCGTTACATTTTTAACGATCGGCAATTTTCAGGCGGAAATCTTGGCCACCGGTGTTTTTCCCAGCCGATAGGCCCGCGGCACGTCCGATCCCAGCAAGGGCGTCAGATAGCGGCGAAAGGCATCGGTGACATCCGGCCCGGCCAGGAATTCGGGCGGCATGATCCGGGTCTTGCCCGCCACGTCTTCCAAGGCCGACAGTTCGTAGCGCACCGCATACTCGCCCATGGAATTATCAGGGGGGGCGCGGTGGATGGTGACGGTGCCGTTGCGCTGTTCGCGCATGGCATATTGCACCGCTTGCTCGCCCGCGGCGCGGGCCTCGCGCTGATCCACATCCGAGACGCAGCCGATGAAGCTGCGCTGGACATAGCCGAAAGTGTCGCCGCGCACGCGGCTGTAACCCAGCCGGTCCTTGATCGTGTCCCCCAGCATGTCGGCCAAGGCGCCGCCGCCCAGCTGGACATTGCCATGGGCGTCGCGTTCCACCGTCTTGGCCAGGGTGGTGGCGATGGCCTGATGCCTGGCGTCGGCAATGCCTTCGGACACCGCGATCACGCAGCGGCCGTGTTTTTCCATCACCCGCTTCACATCGCCCAGAAAGGCGTCGGTGTCGAAAACCTGTTCCGGCACATAGACCAGATGCGGACCATCGCCCGCGTCCGAACGCGCCAGGGCCGAGGCGGCGGTCAGAAAACCGGCATGGCGTCCCATCACCACCCCGATATAGACGCCGGGCAGCGAAAGATTGTCGAGATTGGCGCCCATGAAAGCCTGCACCACAAAGCGCGCCGCCGAGGGAAAGCCCGGCGTGTGGTCGTTGATGGTCAAATCATTGTCGATGGTCTTGGGAACATGGACGCAGCGCAGCGGATAATTCGCCTCCCGCGCCGCCTGGGCGACGATGCGCACCGTATCGGCGCTGTCATTGCCGCCGATATAGAAAAAGCCGGTAATGCCATGGGCGCGCACCGACTTGAAAATCTCCTGGCAATATTTGGCGTCCGGCTTGTCGCGGGTCGAGCCCAGGGCCGAGGACGGGGTTTGCGCCACCTTCGCCAGATTGTCGGCGCTCTCCTTGCTGAGATCGACGAAGTTCTGGTCGACGATGCCGCGCACCCCATGATAGGCGCCATAGACCGCGCCGATACCGGAAAATTTGCGCGCCTCCAGCACCACCCCGGCCAGCGACTGGTTGATCACGGCGGTGGGACCGCCGCCTTGGGCGACCAGGATTTTTGTGGAATCGGACACAGCTCTCACCCCCGTGAAACGGCGCCAAGACTAGCAGCGCTTTGGCGCCACACTAGCCCTATGTGCGGTGGGAGCGATATCCGGCCGGTTTTGTTACAGGAGAATCCGGCCGCCCTGGGGTGCGCGGAGCTTGTGCGGCAGGCGCAAGGCGGGGTCGTCCTCGGCCGCAATCCTGTCCGCCATTTCGAAATAGCGCTCCGCCAGTTCCAGCCACAGAGTCTTGAGGGCCTCGGTCGGCGCTTCGGCGGCCCGTTCCTGGGCCATCAGCCCGCGTTGGCGATAGGCGTCGGCATCCCACTGCGTATGACTGGCCATGAGACCCCCAATCGTCGTCCGGCTAAAAACGCTCCAGCGCGAAGAAGTTTCCGTACGGGTTGGAACGATTTTTTGCTCCCAGTGTTAACGGCCGGCGGAAACATTGGGTCTCCCGGCATGCCGTACACGGATAAAGAGCGCGCCGACAATGGCGGCATGTTGCAGGCAAGCGTGGCGGCGGTGATGCTGATCCTGGCCGGGCTCAGCCTGCTGGTCCTGGACAACAGCCTGGATGTGGTCGCCCCCGCCCAGGCGTCCGCCGCACAACAGCGCTAAGCGAAACCGCGAAAAGTCAGGCGCGCTGTTTCCTGCGCCGCAGCGCCGCCACACCCGCCAGACCGGCGCCGAACAGCGACAGGCTTAGCGGCTCGGGCACCTGCAGGAAGCCGCGAATTTCACCGCCGGGGAAGATCTGGCTGTGCACATTAAGATAGGCCGTTCCCGCCAGCAATCCATTGAAGAGGTCCGTTTCGGCCAGCGCAACGTTACCGCCATGGTCGGTTATGAAGCCCGCGCGATAGCTGCCCGCCAGGGTCATATCGAAAAGATGATCGTAGAAGCCCGAAACTGTGCCGGACGGAAAGCCGGTGAAGGTCGGCGTGGTGGTGGCGACCGGGGCGGTGAGGTTCAACGCGAAGGGCGTGGCGGTGCAACAATGAATATGGGACGCGGTGTTGGGCGAGGACAGGCCCTGGAAGCTCACGATCACGCGCATGGTGTGCGCGTCGGGATCGAAGAACACATTGGCCCAACCGGTGGCGGTGGACGCGTTGGCGGGAAACTCATTGGCCCCGCTGAGACCGGTTTTGAAGAAGACCGGCACCGCCTGGGCGCTGGTTGCCATCACGGCGAGTAGAGCGGAAGCGGCGATGGAGATCTTGAGCATGGAAACTCCCTGATTGGTTTTTGCATGCAACCGGCCCCATTACCGGGGTCTGTCGTTTAACCATGCATTAACCGTACCAGGGAGCTTTCCTCAATCTTTTCAAAGGCTGCCCGGCCGTCCGCAGGCGGATTTGTCAACAACGCTTACAGTTGTAGGCATAACTTGTCTAACTGTAGGTGCAGGCCTGCCTCCCCCTCCGCGTGCGTAAGCACGCTCGAGGGGGAGGTGGGTTCAACGTGCGAAGGGTGAGGCCGGAAAGCAAAAGGTCCAGTGGACCTTTTGCCCGGCCGAACGCCGTAGCGTCGCGCGATCAAGCGCGGCGCGAGGCAGGGCCCGCCGAGCGTAAGTTGAAACCGGAGGGGGTACTTTTAAGGCGCCGTGGTCGTCGTCGTGGCGGTCGCCGGGGGCGCGGGGCTGGCGGGATCGCCATCATCCGCGACCGCCAGCGCAACACCAATGCCGATTGCGGCGGCCCCGAACACTAGCAAGGGCATGGCGGAATCCTGGTCCTGGGCTTTCTTGATGCCCGCCGGCTTTCCCGGCGCCAGCGCCGCATCCGGCGCGGCAAAGGCCGGCGGAACCGCGGCGGCAATCAGCAGGGACAAAATGGGGGCGAATGCAACTTGGCGCATAACAAGCTCCTTGGATTGGGGTTGAAAGGCCAACGCGAGGGCGCGGATCGCGTTCCGGTTCCATATCGCAATCGCGAACGAATTAATCCGCGCGCAATGCGCCGGAAAGAGCGGAACATTCTGTTTGGTCGCGCCGCGTCGCACGACGCTGTCGCTGGCGACCCCTACGCGGTGCTCTGCACCGCTCCGGGTTCGCGGGCGCTCCTATTGGGCGATGCTGGATTTTTCGAAGAACGGATCTTCTTGGTCGTCGAACAGAAGTTCCGCGCGATGTGTCTTGAGATTGGTGAGGATCGTGCCCTTGCGCGTGACGCGAAGCTGAAAGTCGGACACGCCTCCGGCATCGCCCAGAATTTTGGCTTGCCGGATATGGGAAGCGATCTGCTGGGTCAGACTCATGGCGCGACCAAAAATGAACGGCGGGTTTTTCCTCCTCCGGTCAGCGAGTGTCAACGAGTCGAATGGAACCCGCCGCGAAAAAAGAACCCCGCTGCATTCCTGCAACGGGGTTCTTAAGCCAAAAGGCTTGGCGCCCAGTCTTGAGACCGGACGGTTGATGCGGACAATGTCCGCGTTCACTGTCAACAATGTCAGATAAGGCCCAGACCGGCGGCTAGCGCCTGTGTTCCGGGTCCTGGCTCGCGGCTAACGCGAGCCGCCCCTTATTTCGGGCGGAGTAACTTCCATGCGGAACCCTCCTTCTACATGATCCGCCGCTGTCGGTGCCCGCTTGGCGAAACCCGGATCCTCGGTCACGTTTCCTGGCCCATCATGGGCCTCGAGCCTCTGCAAGCAGCAGGCCGATACGTCGAAGAAGCGGTGCGTCGGAGCGAACTCCTTCACGGCAACAGGCAAATCATCCTCCCGTGCGCCGCCCAAGTCAACAGC
>CBHTTW010000177.1:0-5733 GCA_966096025.1 uncultured Alphaproteobacteria bacterium
TGGGGGCGCGGGTGCGGCTGGTGGCGCCGCGCACCTTGCTGCCCTGCGATGCCGAGCGCTTCGGTGTGGAAGTCTATACCGACATGACCCAAGGCCTGGCGGGCGCCGATATTGTGATGATGCTGCGCTTGCAGCTGGAACGGATGGCGGGCGCCTTCGTACCGTCGACCCGCGAATATTTCCGTTTCTATGGCCTGGACCGCGAAAAGCTCAACCGCGCCAAGCCCGGCGCCTTGGTCATGCATCCGGGCCCGATGAATCGCGGCGTGGAGATTGCCAGCGATATCGCCGACGATGTTCAGGTCAGCCTGATCGCCGAACAGGTGGAAATGGGTGTGGCTTTGCGCATGGCCATCCTCGACGCGCTTTCGCGGGGGATGGCATGAAGCGCATCGCCTTCCGCAACGCCCACCTGGTCGATCCGGCGTCGGGCCTGGATACCAAAGGCGGCTTGCTGGTCGAAAACGGCCGTATCGCCGATGTGGGCCCTCGCCTGTTCAACGACGCCGAGCCCAACGATCCCGAAGTGATCGATTGCCGGGGGCTGGTGCTTGCGCCCGGCCTGATCGATTGCCGCGTCTTCACCGGCGAACCCGGCGCGGAGCATCGCGAAAGCCTGGAATCCGCCAGCAACGCCGCGGCGGTGGGCGGGGTCACCTCCATGATCGTGATGCCCAACACCGATCCGGTGATCGACGAGCCCTCGCTAGTGGACTTCCTGCTGCGCCGCGCCCAGGCCACCGCCAAAGTGCGGGTGCTGCCTTGCGCCGCTTTGACCAAGGGGCTGGCGGGCGAAACCATGACCGAGATCGGTCTGCTCCAAGAAGCCGGCGCCGTGGCCTTCACCGATGGCGACCGCTCCATCGCCAATGCGCGGGTTTTCCGCCGCGCCTTGTCCTATGCCGCCACCTTCGATGCCTTGGTGATTTCCCATGCCGAAGACCCCGAACTGGTGAAAGGCGCCAGCGCCACCGAAAGCGAATTCGCCACCAGGCTGGGCCTGCCCGCCTCGCCCGCCATCGCCGAAGCCATGATGGTGGAACGTGATATCAGGCTGGTCGAGCTGACCGGGGCGCGGCTGCATTTCGGCCAGATCTCCACCCGCGCCAGCCTTGAAATCATCGCCGCCGCCAAGGCGCGCGGGGTGAATGTCACGTGCGGTGTGGCCGCCCATCATCTGGCGCTGAACGAGTTGGACGTCGGCTCCTACTACACATTCCGCAAAGTGCGGCCACCGCTGCGCAGCGAGGCCGACCGCGAGGCCATGGTCGAAGGCGTGGCCAGCGGCGTGATCGATGTGATCGTTTCCAGCCACGAACCCCAGGGCGCCGACACCAAGCGCCAGCCCTTCGCCGCCGCCGCCGCCGGCACGGTGGGGCTGGAGACCTTGCTGCCCGTGGCGCTGTCCCTGGTGCATAACGGCCAGGCTGGCCTGTCCCATGTCCTGAAGACTCTGACCGAGGCCCCGGCGCGCATTTTCGGCCTGCCTGCCGGCCGCCTGGCCAAGGGCGCCCCCGCCGACCTGGTGCTGCTGGATCAAGGCGAGCCCTTTGTGGTGGATGCCGAAAAACTGCATTCGCGCGCCCGCAATACCGCATTCGACGGCCGCAAATTCCAGGGCCGCGCCCGCGCCACTTTTGTCGGCGGCGCCAAGGTTTTCGACGCCCGGTAGATTTTAATCCTTTGGGCTGGCATCGTCCGCCGCCATGATCCTGCTGCAAGCCCTTCTGCTCGGCTATCTGCTGGGCACCATCCCGTTCGGACTGTTCTTCACCTGGGCATCGGGCGCGGGCGACGTGCGCAAGATCGGCTCCGGCAATATCGGCGCCACCAATGTCTTGCGCACCGGCAAGAAATGGGCGGCGGCGGCGACCTTGCTATGCGACGGCGCCAAGGGCGCGGCTGCGGTGCTGCTGGCGCGCCATCTGTTGCCGGACGGCGCGGAAATATTCGCGGGCCTTGGCGCGGTGCTGGGACATTTGTTTCCCGTCTGGCTGCGCTTCAAGGGCGGCAAGGGTGTCGCGACCTTCCTGGGAGTCTGTTTCGCGCTCTATTGGCCGGTGGGGGCGCTGGTCGCCGCCACCTGGCTTGGCGCGGCGCTGATCTGGCGGATTTCATCCTTGTCGGCATTGATCGCCATCGCACTGTCTTCCGCTTACTTCCTCTTGTTTCGTCAGGAAAGTTACGCCGCGCTTGCGCTGCTGCTTTCGCTGCTGATCACCTACATGCATCGCGATAATATCCGGCGGCTGTTGCGTGGCGAGGAGCCGCGCATCGGAGCCAAAAATAATGCATGACAAGGAACGCCGCGCCTGGCTGAGGCTGGCGCGCACCGAGAATGTCGGCCCGGTCACCTTCCGCAATCTGATGGCGCGGTTCGGCTCGGCCACCGCCGCCCTGGAGGAATTGCCGCGTCTGGCGGCGCGCGGCGGCGGCAAGACCTTCGTCTTGCCCGATGCGGATGAAACCGAACGTGAGTTGGAGGCGCTGGCAAAGCTGGGCGGGCGCATGATCGCCTCCTGCGAAAGCGACTATCCCCACGGCCTGGCGGCGTTGGAAGCGCCGCCGCCGGTGATCAGTGTGCTGGGCCATCCCCATCTGCTGCAAAAGGAAATGATCGCCATTGTGGGGGCGCGCAATGCCAGCGCCCTGGCGCGCAAATTCGCCGATACCTTGTCGCGGGATTTGGGCTTTGCCGGTTTTGTGGTGGTGTCCGGACTGGCGCGCGGCATCGATGCTAGCGCCCACGAAGCGGCGCTGGCGGTCGGCACGGTGGCGGTTTTGGCGGGCGGCGTGGACATCATCTATCCGCCCGAGAACGAAAAACTCTATGCTGCGATCAAAAATCAGGGCGTCGTCTTGTCCGAGATGCGCTTAAGCGAAGCGCCCCAGGCCCGGCACTTCCCCCGCCGCAACCGCATCATCTCGGGCCTGGCGCGCGGGGTGGTGGTGGTTGAGGCGGCGGAGAAGTCCGGCTCCCTGATCACGGCGCAATATGCCCTGGATCAGGGGCGGGAAGTCTTCGCCGTGCCGGGCTCGCCCTTGGACCCGCGGGCGAAAGGCGCCAACCGGCTGATCCGCGAAGGCGCCACCCTGACCGAAAGCGCCGAAGATATTCTGTCGGTCCTGTCGCCCATGCTGGGTAGGAGCTTTCAAGAACCGGAAGGTCCCGCCCCCACATCCGCAGAGGCCATGGAGGCGGAAGCCGACCGTATCCGTGCCGCGGTCGAAGAGGCTTTGGGGCCGGCCCCGGTGGAGATCGACGAGCTGATCCGGCAGCTGGGAGCGCCCGCCGCGGCGGTCCTGACCGTGATTTTGGAGCTGGAATTGGCCGGGCGATGCATCCGGCAGCCCGGAAACAGGGTGTGCTGGAAATAAAAAGCCGCTTAGACTTGCTTCATAACAAAAAATACAGGGAGGCGTTTTCGCATGGCAGACATTGCAAACCCCGCACCGCTCGGCTTGATCGGTTTCGGGCTCACCACCGTTCTTCTCAGCAGCATCAATGCGGGCCTGTTGCCCGTGGCCGGCGAACCCGCGGTCATTCCCCTGGCCATGGCCTTTGGCGGCACGGCGCAGATCATCGCCGGCATCATGGAGTTCAAGACCGGCAATGTGTTCGGCGCCACCGCCTTCACCAGCTATGGCGCTTTCTGGTGGTGGTTCGCGCTGCTGATCCTGCTGGGCGGGGTCAAGGTGCTGGACATTTCGGGCGCGAGCAGCGCCATCGGTGTCTGCCTGTTGCTCTGGGGTGTTTTCACCTTCGGGCTTTGGATCTCCACCTTCCGCCTGACGCGGCTGCTATTCTGTATTTTCCTGACCCTGTGGATCGCCTTCTTCCTTCTGGGCGGCGGGGCGCTGTTCGCCAATCCCACCCTGCACACTCTGGGCGGCTGGGTTGGGCTGCTCTGCGGGGCACTGGCCATGTATGGCAGCTTTGCCCTGGTCACCAATGCCACCTATGGCCGGGAAGTGATTCCGGTCGGTACGCGCTAACGGGACGGCGCCCGGGGCCACCTGCCCCGGGCGTCATTGCATCCTTACCGCCTTGGCCTCAAAAATCTCTCGCCGCTCCTGATTTCCTCGGAAAATCAGAAGGATGGCTGCCGCCGGTAGCCGGAAAGAGGCCAATCGGCCCAAACAAAATCATCATTTTGTAAGGATTGCGCGCTTAACCATAGGAAGACGGCCTAAATTATACAACCTATGGTTTTATATAAAGGCGCAAGAAAGCATGTTTACAACTAAAGGTTATGCTGGCCTGCAGCACCCGGCGTTGACAGGGGGCGGCGGCTTCGACCAGTGTCCCGCCCCGTTTGCCGGACCCACCCCATATCCAACCTTGCAGATCGCCCGAGCGACCCCAGATAAGCCCGTTCTCACCCCAAAGTTAGGTTCCGTTTCCTAGATGAATGTCCTGATCGTCGAGTCCCCCGGCAAGGTCAAAGCCATCAACAAGTATCTGGGCAGCAATTATAAAGTGCTGGCCAGCTTCGGGCATATCCGCGACCTGCCGTCCAAGGATGGTTCGGTCAAGCCGGACGACGATTTCTCCATGACCTGGGACGTGGATGCCCGGGCCGCTTCCAAAATCAAGGACATCGCGACGGCCGTGAAGGATGCCGACAAGCTGATCCTGGCCACCGACCCCGACCGCGAGGGCGAGGCGATCAGCTGGCATATTCTGGAAGTGCTGAAGGAAAAGAAGCTGCTCAAGGATCTGCCGATCGAGCGGGTGGCGTTCAACGCCATCACCAAGTCGGCGGTGCTGGAAGCCATCGCCCATCCCCGCAAGATCGACAAGGAACTGGTCGAAGCCTATCTGGCGCGCCGCGCCCTGGACTATCTGTTCGGCTTTACCCTGTCGCCGGTCTTGTGGCGCAAGCTGCCCGGCGCGCGTTCCGCCGGACGGGTGCAAAGCGTCGCGCTGCGCCTGGTGGTGGAGCGCGAACAGGAAATCGAAGCCTTCAAGGCCCAGGAATATTGGAGCATCGATACCGATCTCGCCGCCAAGAGCGGCAGTTTCGCGGCCCGCCTGATCCAGCTGGACGGCAAGAAGGTCGAAAAGCTTTCCCTGACCAACCAGGCCGATGCCGATCGCGCCGTCGCCGCCATCAAGGCGCAGAGCTTCAGCGTCGGCAGCGTCGAGGCCTCGCCGGTCAAGCGCAATCCCTCGCCGCCCTTCAAGACCTCGACCTTGCAGCAGGAAGCCAGCCGCAAGCTGGGCTTCAACGCCAAGCGCACCATGCAGATCGCCCAGGGCCTGTATGAAGGCGTCGATCTCGACGGCGATACCACCGGCCTGATCACCTATATGCGAACCGATGGCATCACCATGGTCGGCGAGGCGATCAGCGAAGCCCGCGAGGTGATCGGCAAGAAATACGGCGCCCGCTATGTGCCCTCCTCGGCGCGGGTCTATACCAACAACAACACCACGGCACAGGAAGCCCATGAAGCGGTGCGCCCCACCAGCTTCGCCCGCACCCCCGAAGAAGTGGCGCGCTATGTCGATGCCGACGCCGCCAGGCTTTATGAGCTGATCTGGAAACGCGCCGTCGCCAGCCAGATGGAATCGGCGCAGCAGGAACGCACCACGGTGGATGTGGTGTCGGGTGACAAGAAGATCACCTTGCGCGCCACCGGCACCGTGACCTTGTTTGACGGCTTTTTGACCCTATATCTGGAAGGCCAGGACGACAGTTCCGACGAGGACGGCTCCAAGCTGCCGGT
>CBHTTW010000178.1:0-5715 GCA_966096025.1 uncultured Alphaproteobacteria bacterium
AGCAGATGCCGCACCACATGATAGCCGTCGGCCACGCCATTGGCGCCGTGCATGTCGCGGGCCATGCGGGCGATCTCCAGCGCCTTGCCGGCATTGTTGCGCTTGAGCAGGCTGATGGCTTCGGGCGCCAGTTTGCCCTGCTCCATCAGCCGCCCGGCCTGCAGGCAGGCGAGCAGGCCCAGGGTGATTTCGGTCTGCATATCGGCCAGCTTTTTTTGATAGAGCTGGGTCGCGGCCAATGGGCGGCCGAATTGCCGGCGCTCCAAGCCATAATCGCGCGCCGCATGCCAGCAGAATTCCGCCGCCCCCATGGCGCCCCAAGCGATGCCCTGGCGCGCGTGATTGAGACAGGAAAAGGGACCCTTCAAGCCCTCGACGCCGGGCAACAAACGATCTTCGGGAATTTCGACATCACTCATCGCGATCTCGCCGGTGACGCTGGCGCGCAAGGAGAACTTGCCCTCGATCTTGGGGGTCGACAGGCCCTTGTCGCCGCGCTCCAGGACAAAGCCGCGTATTTTATCCTCCAGCTTGGCCCACACCACCAGCACATCGGCGATGGGCGCATGGGTGATCCAGCTTTTGCTCCCCGACAGCACAAAGCCGCTCTTGCTCCGGCGGGCACGGCTTTGCATTGCGCCGGGATCGGAGCCCGCGCCGGGCTCGGTCAAACCGAAGGAACCAACCCATTCGCCGCTTGCCAGTTTGGGAAGATATTTCTCGCGTTGCCCCTCGCTGCCGAACGCGTGAATGGGATGCATCACCAGGCTGGACTGAACCGACAGCGAGGAGCGGAATGCGGAATCCACCCGTTCGAATTCGCGCGCGATCAGGCCGTAACCCACCGGCGAGACACCGCCGAATTCCGGCAAGCTGCTGCCCAACAGGCCCAACCCGCCCATCTCCAGCAACAACCCGCGATCAAAACTTTCGTCGCGGTGCATGTCCTGCACCATGGGCATCAAGCGCGATTGCGCAAAACCCCGCGCGCTATCGCGCACCAGTCTTTCTTCCTCGCGCAGCGAGGCTTCCAGCAAAAAAGGATCGGCCCAATCAAATCTGGGCCATGTTTCCGGCATGTTCCAACCCCATCGTCCCCGGACGGTTGGGCAGAGCATATCGCCATCCCGGCCCCTCCTCAAAGAGGGACATCCACAAAGGCCCTATTTTCCGGTCAGGGTGAATATCCAGTCGGCAACGTCTCTATCGACAATTTCGCCCTGCAAATCGCGCAACAGCATGTGATAGCCGCGCTCATAGCGTTTCACCGCGGCTTTGGGACCCAGTGCGTCGATAACCGCCCGCGTGGGTTTGGCGGGAATAATTTGATCGTTGGCACCATACAGAAACAGGACCGGCGGCGCGGTTTTGATGGCATCCGGCGCAATCCGCGCCTCGTCCATCAGATTGACCAGGCCATAAAGGGTGCCGGTGCGGGTTCTTTTCTGGAACAAGGGATCTTTTCCCAGCGCGATCAGCATCGGCACATTGTCGGACGGCACGATCTTCACCACCGAACTGGCGGCATTGTTGGACAGGATCATGCCCGGAACCAGATGCGCCGCCAGGTACAAAGCGGCGCGATAGGTCAGAGGCATGTCGCCGCGCGACCAGACCGCCGGCGCCACCAGAATCACACCATCGGCGTTCAAGGCGGGCTGCGATGCCAGCGCCGTCAGCACCACCGCGCCGCCCATGCTTTCGCCCAGGGCAAAAACCGGCACGCCGGGATAGCGCGCCCGCGCCGCCGCGACCGCATCGCGCAAATCCGACCGCATCGCCTCGGCGCCCGCCCAGACACCGGGATTGGCACTGAGGCCAAAACCGCGCTGGTCGTAAGCGATGGTGGTGATGCCGAGCCTGGCCCAGACCTTTGCGGGCATGTCGAAGGCGTTGGAATAGTCGCTCATGCCGTGCAACGCCACGATCACCGCGCGCGGGTGTCCCTCCGCCTCCCAGCGGCGCAGCGGCAGTTTGGCGCCGTCGCGCGCCAGGATGGAATCGTCCGCCACCACGGGGGTCACGCCGCCATCCGCTATCGGCGCAAAAGTGGGGGCGCAGGCGAATAAGACCAGCAAGGCGAGCGGCAGAAGGATGCGCACATCACATCCTTAGGCTTTGCGGCATGGCGGGAAAGACCTGGTCGCGCAGCACCAGCATGCTGGTCACCACAAGTTGATCCACACGCGCCTCATCCTTGCCGAAAGGCAGCACCGCGCTTTCATAATAAAGAAATTGCGCATCGGGCATGTCCTCGCCCACCCAGCCGCGATAATAGAGCGGCTCGCAGCCCGAGCGCACCATCTCATAAAGCATTTTGAGGCCCAGACCGAAGCGCGGCGTGGTGGCGATGATTTCGCTGAGCCGTTGGCCGGAAAAATCCTCGCCAAATCCGGCCACCAGATCCTTGCCGACCTTGAGATACTCATAATCGGCGCCTTCTTCCAGCACCCGCAGCAGAAGCGCGCTGGAGCCGACCTGCTCCAGCACACTGCCGGGATCGGAGGGGAAACGCCGCCCGCCCTTCAGAAGTTTCCAGCGCACGGCGGCGCGCTGCACCACGGCCGCTTCCAGCAAGGCAATGTCGACAATCTCGCCCGAAGAGGTCTGCGGAATCCAGAAATCCACCATGGGAGGAGATTAGCGAAAAAAATCTAAAGTGGCAGCAGGCCGATCATGGCGCCGGACAGCGCGCTGGCCATGGTCCCGGCCGCCAGCGCCTTGGGCGCGAGGGACACAACCTCGTCTCGGCGTTCCGGGATCAAGGCATTCATGCCGCCGATCAGAATGCCGACACTGCCCAGATTGGCGAACCCGCACAGGGCATAGACCATGATCTGGGTGCTGCGCGGATCCAGCGAACCCGCCGGCATGGCGGCAAGGCGCAGATAGGCAACCAGCTCGTAAAGCGCCAGCTTGATCCCCATCAATTCTCCGGCCGTACCGGCCTGCGACCAAGGCACGCCGAGCAGCCAGACCAGCGGCGAGAAAACCCAGCCCAGCATCCGCTCCAGGGTCAGCGGCGCACCGCCGACCTGCGGCAGCGCCCCCAGCATCACATTGGCGAGCGCCACCAGAGCGGTGGTGACGATCAGCATGGCAAGAATCTGCAGATAAAGATTCAAGCCATCCTGGGTGCCCCGCGCCATGGCATCGACAGTGGAACGGTAGTGCACGCTTTCCTGCTCTTGGCCGAAATCGGTCCCCGCCTCGCCCGGAACCATGATCCGGGCGATCAGGATGCCCGCCGGCAACGACATGAAGGAGGCCCCCAGCAGATGCCCAAGCGCGCCGGGCAGCACATCCTTGAGGATGGTGGCGTAGAGCACAAAGACGGTTCCGGCGATCACCGACAGGCCCACCGTCATCGGGATGAAAAGCTCGGTGCGGTTCAGCCGCGCCATATAGGGCCGGATCACCAGCTGGCCTTCGATATTGCCCAGGAACACCATCGAGGCGGCGGAGAGGCTGACCGCGCCGCCCAACCCCACGGTCTTTTTGAGCCCTCGCGCCATCAGCCGCACGATGAAGGGGGTGATCCGCCAATGCCACAGCATTGCCGCCAGGGCGGCGATCACCATCACCAGCGGCAGGATGGTGAAAGCCAGATTGACCAGATGGGTGGGGTTGGTCACCGCAAAGGGCGTGGGCCCCGCCCCCAGATAGCCGAAGACGAAACTGGTGCCGGCATTGGTGGCGGTGGTCACCGCGGTCACCACCACATTCAGGCCAAAAAGCGCATCCCGCGCCACCGGCACCTTGAGCAGCAGCAGCGCGATGGCCGCCTGAAGAGCCAAGGTGGCCAGCACCATGCGCCAGGAAAAAGCCTTGCGGTCTTCGGAAAAGACCCAGGCGCAAGCGATGATGGCGCAAATACCCAGCGCCGATTGAAGATGCGGCAACAAACTTGGCCCCGCCCGATGTCCCTGTCGGAACGCTACACAATTTGCACCGTCGCGGCCATGACAGAAAGACGCACTCAGATTAGTGTCTGCACGGAGGGGAACGGATGACCGGAAAACCGGGTTCAGAACGGATCGCGGCGCTGGCGGGGGCGCGCGCCTTTCCGCCGCTGTTCGTGGTGATGTACCACTTCAGCGAAGGCCATCATTACAGCGGCTGGAAGATTTTGGACTACTTCGCCACCCGCGGCTATTTGTGGGTGGAATTCTTCTTCGTCCTGTCCGGCTTCATCCTGACTCATGTCTATTGGCCCAGGCTGAAGGACCTGCTGCACGGTCGCGGCTATCTCGACTTCCTGCGGGCGCGCCTGATCCGGCTTTTTCCCCTGCATCTGTTCATGCTGCTGCTGATACTGGCGATGGTGGTGACCTTCCGCGCCCTGGCGGCGCAGGGCGGTTATGTCTCGATCTTCGACATGAAGTATCACCAAGATGTCAGCGCCAAGGGTTTTGTGCTGAGCCTCTTCCTGGTGCAGGCCTGGCACACCATGGACCGGCTTACCTGGAACGGCCTGTCCTGGTTCGTCAGCGTGGAATTCGCGCTCTGCCTCCTGTTTCCCGCGCTGCTTTATCTTTCCCATGGCCGCACCTGGCGCGGCATCCTTCTCATCGCGGCGGGGATCGCGGGCTTGATCGCGCTGTCCTTCACCTCGGGTCACGGACTGGACATCACCTATGACTGGGGCGTGGCGCGCGGAATATGCGATTTCATCATCGGCATGGGCATGGCGGTGTTGTTCCGGCGCCTGAGGCCGCACGACCAGGCGCCGGAATGGGTGCATTCGGTCCTGCAGATTCTGCTCCTAACCCTGCTGGCCTATGTGGTGACGCATACCGGCTGGTCGCACACCAGGATGGATATACTCACCGTCCTGCCGCTGATCATGTTGATCTTCGCCCTGGCCTTTGATCGCGGCATCCTCGCGAGAGCATTGCAAGCCCGGTTGCCGCAACGGATGGGCGAATGGTCTTATGCCATCTATCTCGGCCAGACTGCCTGGCTGCTGGGCATCCGCTTTTTCGAACAGCGCCTCTATCCCCCGGACGAGACAATCGTCCTGGGAACTCGCTTTGCCGACCTGATCTGGTGGCTGGAACCGCTTGGTCTTGTCACAATTTGCGTCTTGTGGGGCGGGTTGCTGGCGGAATGGATCGAACTGCCGGTCGCCGCGAAATTGCGCAAGCGCTTCGGCCGCCGCCTTGACCCGCAAACCATCCCGACGCCATCCTAGGCCTTCAAAAAACGGAGGAACCCCATGGCCATCAGTTTCAAGGACAAGGTGGCTATTGTTACCGGTGCCGGCGGCGGACTGGGGCGGGCGCATGCCCTGCATCTTGCCAGGCTGGGCGCCAAGGTGGTGGTCAATGATCTGGGCGGCTCGCTGGACGGCAGCGGCGGCAATTCCCAGGCCAGCGAAAAAGTGGTGGCCGAGATCATTGCGGCGGGCGGCGAGGCCATCGCCAATGGCGCCTCGGTCAGCGATGACGCCGGCGTGGCGCACCTGGTCAAACAGACCATGGACAAATGGGGCCGCATCGATGTCTTGATCGCCAATGCCGGCATCCTGCGCGACAAGAGCTTCGGCAAGATGGAGCTGAAGGATTTCACCGCCGTGATGGACGTGCACCTGATGGGCACGGTCAAGCCTTGCAAGGCGGTGTGGGAAATCATGAAGGCCCAAGGCTATGGCCGCATCGTGGTCACCACCTCCTCCACCGGCCTGTACGGCAATTTCGGCCAGACCAATTACGG
>CBHTTW010000179.1:0-5710 GCA_966096025.1 uncultured Alphaproteobacteria bacterium
GCCGGTGTCAGCAGCGGGCTGCTGCGCCTGTCGGTGGGGCTGGAGGATGCCGACGATCTTTGCGAGGATTTGGAGCAGGCCCTCAAAGTCGCCTAGAGGCCATCATGTCTGAACACAATATTGCCCTGAGTTGGGAGAAAGGCGACGCGCCTTTCACCTATGAGGCCTATCCGCGCAATCACACCATCAGCTTCAAGAACGGGCAGCAAACGCTGACAGCCTCCAGTTCGCCCGTCTATAAAGGCGATAGCGGCAAACCCGATCCGGAAGACTTGCTGGTGGCGGCGCTATCCTCCTGTCATATGCTCAGTTTCCTGGCCATCGCCGCCAAGAAAAGACTGACGGTGCATTCTTACCGGGATGATGCCGTAGGCTTTCTGGAAAATGACTCTATTGATGGTAAGGCGGGCAAATTATGGATCGCGCGCGTCATCCTGCGCCCACACGTCGTGATCGATGCAGACGCCGAGACCCTGGCGCATATCCATCATTCGGCACACGCTGCCTGCTTCATCGCCAATTCGGTGAAAACCCAGGTTTCGGTGGAAATCCGCTGACATTTCCGCGGATGTTTCAGCGCTAACCATTGCGCGCAATTGCCGCTTGCGCCCAAAGCCGCAGCGCCCGATACTTCAGGCGATGTACGAGATGGAAAAATATCAGGACGGCTTCGGTTACCAGTATGAGCTGGAGACCAAGCGTATCCGCGTCGCGGTGCGTCCCGCCTATCTCGACGATCAGTCCAGCCCCGAAGACGATCGCTACGTCTGGTCTTACACCGTCACCATCGAAAATCGCGGCGCCGAGCCGGTGCAATTGCTGTCGCGCTATTGGAACATCGTGGATGGCGCGGGCCGGGTGCAGGAAGTGCGCGGCGCCGGCGTTGTCGGGGCGCAGCCGGTGATCGCGCCGGGCGAGAGCTTCCAATATACCAGCGGCTGTCCGCTGGAGACCGCTTCGGGCACCATGAGCGGCCGCTATCAGATGATGAGCGCCTCGGGCGAGAGTTTTGAGGCGGAAATCCCGGCTTTTCTGCTGGAAAGCCCCTACGAACGCCGGCAAATCCACTAGCCGTTCCAATGCCCTTTCTCACCGCAAGGTTGCAACGCCGGTCCGGGCGGGCGAAACTTTGCCATGAGCAAGAAAAGCCGCAAAACCAGCCCCAAACCCAGCCGCCAGGAAGCCGAGCAGGCCATCCATACCCTGCTGCGCTGGGCGGGCGACGACCCTTCGCGCGAGGGCCTGGCCGATACCCCTGCCCGCGTCGCCAAGGCCTTCGAAGAATGGTTTGCCGGCTATGGCCAGGACCCCGAGGCCTATCTGGCCCGCACCTTCGAGGAGATCGAAGGCTATGACGATATGGTGATCCTCCGCGATATCCGCTTTGAGAGCCATTGCGAGCATCATCTCGCCCCCATCATCGGCCGCGTCCATGTCGGCTATTTGCCGACCAACCGGGTGGTGGGAATTTCCAAGCTGGCGCGGGTGGTGGAGGCTTATGCCCGCCGCCTGCAAGTGCAGGAAAAGATGAACGCCCAGATCGCCAACACCATCCAGAAGGTGCTCAAGCCCAAGGGCGTGGCGGTGGTGATCGAGGCCGGGCATCAATGCATGACCACGCGCGGCGTGCACAAGACCGGCGTCACCATGGTGACCTCCACCATGCTGGGCGCGTTCCGCGACAATTCCGACACGCGGCGCGAATTCCTCAACATCATCGGCAATCCCGCGTCGCGCGAAGATCGATAACGTGCAAGGCTCGTGGTCCGAAAAAACGGTGGCGATTGCGGGCACACTTCTCGCCGTCGGCGGGCTCGCCTACTTATTCATTGACTATGACTCTTTGATCCCTGCCCTACTGATACCAGCAGGAGCCGGCGCGGCGATTTGGGCAACACGGAAACTTCCCGCCGCGCAGAGCATCATCAATCAAGATACCAGAACAGACATCGGCGATATCCTGCTGCTTTTGGGAGTATTGATGGCAGTGCTGTTGCTAAGCGTTTTGGACCTCCCCACAAAACACGATCGAGAGATGGCCCTCCTCGGACCTGGCGTCCTATTCGCTGCCGGCGCTTTGGCCAAAGTGTATCGCTATTATCGAAAGTTCATTGATCATATTGCTCGCACCCGGAAGCCGTGACATGACGTCCTTAAGCCTCGTCAAAGACTTGATTGCGTTCGACACGACCAGCCGCGACTCCAATCTTGCGCTGATCGATTACGCGCAAGCCTTGCTGGAAAAGGCCGGGGCGCGCTGCCGCCGCTCCTATAACGCCGAAGGCGACAAGGCCAATCTGTTCGCCACCCTTGGACCCGACGGCGATGGCGGCTTTGTCCTGTCCGGCCATACCGATGTGGTGCCGGTGGACGGTCAGGACTGGTCGTCCGATCCCTTCAAGCCCGAGATCCGCGACGGCAAGCTGTACGGGCGCGGCGCTTGCGACATGAAGGGCTTTGTCGGCACCGCCTTGGCCCTGGCGCCGCAGATCGCCAAAGCAAAATTGAAACAGCCCATTCACTTCGCCCTGTCCTATGACGAGGAAGTGGGCTGTGTCGGGGTCAAAGCCCTGCTGGACGATCTGAAGGCGCAAGGCATCAAGCCCGGCCTGGCGATCATCGGCGAGCCGACCCTGATGCGTATCGTGGGCGCCCACAAAGGCGGCGCCAAGCTGATCACCCGCTGCTGCGGCCGGGAGCATCATTCCAGCGGCCCGGAAAAAGGCGCCAATGCCGTGATGATGGCGGGCGAATTCGTGAGCTTGCTGGACAGTGTGTGGGATGAACTCCGCGCCGACAGTGACTCGCGCTTCGACCCGCCCCATTCCACCGTGCAGGCAACCGTGATCCAAGGCGGCACGGCGGTGAACATCCTGGCCAAGGAAGCGGACGTGACCTGGGAATATCGCTGCCTGCCCGACCGCGATCCGCAACAGATCATCGCCCGCGTCAAAAGCCGCGCCGAGGCGGAAGTCCTGCCCAAATATCGGCGCCGCGCCCCGAAAGCCCAGTTCGACACCGTGCTGCACGCCCAATATCCCGGCCTGGTAATGGACGAGGATTCGCCGGCCGTGCGGCTGGCGCGTGAATTGACCGGCGCCAACCGGGTGGAAGCGGTGGCCTATGGCACCGAAGCCGGACATTTCCAGTCTTACGGGATTCCGGCGGTGATTTGCGGCCCGGGCTCGATCGACCAGGCGCATCGTCCGGACGAGTTTTGCGCGCTCAGCGAATTGGAAGCCTGCGAGACGTTCTTGCGCAAAGTGATCGCGAAAGCTTCCGCCTAAGCCAGAGAGTCCGGCCCGATCTCATGGGTCTTGCCGCAGAATTCACATCTCGCCCGGATGACTCCATCGGGATCCGCCAGGCCTTCGCGTTCCTGCGGGGCATAGCTTTTCAGCACCTGGGTGATGCGGCTGGGATCGCAATCGCAGCGGAAGATCACCGGCTCGGGCGGCTGCACCCTGACCTCGTCCTCATGGAACAGGCGCCACAACAAGGTCTCCGGCGCCAGACTGGTATCGACCAGTTCCAAGTCCTCCACCGTCTTGAGCAACAGCGAAAGGCGATCCCAATCATCGGACCGACTCTCGATTCCCGTCTTGGCGGACTCCGGCGTCATCTGCAGCATGATGCCGCCGGCCCGCCAGTGCGGCATGGGATCGCCCGCGACATAGAGCGGCGCGGCGGCCAGTTTGATCACCGTGGGCAGCTGCTCGCTTTGGGCAAAATAGGTTTCGGCGGAGGCGCCGATGCCGTCGGGCGAAAGCTCGACAATACCTTGATAGGTCTTGCCGCCCACTTTGGGCTCGATGGTGATGGCAAGCGCGCCCTTGCCCGCGAGCGTGACGAAGTCGTTATCCGCCAGGACATCGAAGCGCGGCACATCCAGCCTGGCATAGCCGCGCACACCGCGATGGCGGTTTTCATCGGCGCCGTAATAGTCGGCTGTCACCAGATCCAGCGGGCCGTCGCCCTTGGTCTGGATGGTGAGGCGGCCATCCAGCTTCAGCGCGGTTCCCAGCAAGGCGCCCAGCGCCACCACCTCGCCCGCCACCCGTGCCGCGGCTTCCGGCAAGGCATGGGCGCCCAGGGCGCGTGCCGAGGCCGCGTCAAGCCGCACCAGCCGCCCGCGCACACCGGCTTGGGCGATGTCGAACGGCAGGACGAAGTCGCCATAGGGCGATGGTTGGGAATCCATTTTGTCAGGCATTAACGGCCTATATGGCGCTGGAACCGGGTCCGTTCAACCCGTCCAGGTTAACCCAGCGCACTTCAACCCAGCGCCCAGGCCAGGATCGCCTTTTGGGCATGCAGGCGGTTTTCCGCCTCGTCGAACACCACCGATTGCGGCCCGTCGATCACCTCGTCGGTGACTTCGTCGCCGCGATGCGCCGGCAGGCAATGCATGAACAGGGCGTCTTTCTTGGCCCGTTTCATCAGCGCGCCGTTGACCTGATAGGGCTTGAGCAGGTTCTGTCGCTTGGTGGCATTGTCGTCGCCCATCGACACCCAGGTGTCGGTGACCACGCAATCGGCGCCTTCGGCGGCGGCTTCCGCCTCGGTGGTGAAATGCACCAGCCCGCTGGACGCGGCCCAGTCGCGGGTCTCCTGATCCACCGTCAACTCCCTCGGGGAAGCGACATTCAGGGTGAAGCCGAACTTCACCGCCGCATGGACCCAGCTGGTCAGCACATTGTTGCCATCGCCGCTCCAGCAGACCTTGGCGCCGGCAATGGAGCCCTTATGCTCCTCATAGGTCAGCACATCGGCCATGATCTGGCAGGGATGGGACCATTTGGTCAGGCCGTTGATCACCGGGATCGAGGCATTGGCCGCCAGGTCTTCCACCATTTCATGGTCCAGCAGCCGGATCATCACCGCATCGACATAGCGCGAGATCACCCGCGCCGTGTCGGCGATGGTTTCCTCCCGCGCCAGCTGCATTTCATTGCCGGTCAGCATCAAGGTGGAACCGCCCAACTGCCGCGCCGCCATGTCGAAGGAGATGCGGGTGCGGGTGGATTGCTTGTCGAAAATCATCGCCAGCACCTTGCCGTGCAGCGGCTGGTCGGTGTCGGGCATGCCCTTGGGCAAGCCGCCGCGCGCCAGCTTGCGCTTCTTGGCGTCGGCGATGATGGCTTTCAGGGTGGCGCTGTCATGGTCCGACAGGTCCAGGAAATGCCGGGGCTTGTTTCTCAGGGGCGCGTTCATTGGGCGGCAGCTTTCTGCGCTTCCATCTGGGAAGCCGTCTTGTTCAGCAATTCGATGCCCTCGCGGGCTTCGGCTTCACTCAAGGTCAATGGCGGCAACATGCGCACGACATTGTCGCCCGCCGGCAGCACGATCAGCCCGTTGGCCCGCGCCAGAGTGATGAATTCGGCGCTGGACGGTTTCATCTTGAGCCCGGCCATCAAGCCCTGGCCGCGCACGCTTTCGAAGATACCGGGATGGCCGGCCACCAGCGCGCCCAGCTGCTGATGCAGGTAATTGGCGATTTTGTTGACATGATCCAGAAAGCCCGGCTCCAGGATCATGTCGATGGCTTCATTGGCCACCGCCATGCCCAAGGGATTGCCGCCATAGGTGGTGCCGTGGGTGCCCACGGTCATGCCCTTGGCAGCCTCGGCCGTGGCCAGAACCGCGCCGACGGGGAAACCGCCGCCCAGCGCCTTGGCCACGGTCATGATGTCGGGCTCAAAACCCAGCC
>CBHTTW010000180.1:0-5704 GCA_966096025.1 uncultured Alphaproteobacteria bacterium
GGCTGGGCATCGGCCTTGCGGCGATCATTTCCAATGTCATGCCGATGTTCCTGCCCCCGGGCCAGGGCCTGCCCATCCCCACCATGTCGGTGACGGTGTTTCTCTGGGCTTTCCTCTGCGCCGCGCTGGTGGCCCTGATCAGCGCCGGCTTGCCCGCCCTCCGTCTGAAACAGATGGACATCGCAACCGCTCTTTCGGGACGCTGACCCATGCTGCGCCAGATCTGGATCGTTTCCGCCCTGAACTTCAAAAGCCTGAAGTCGCGCTTCTGGCAGTCCATGGTGATCGTGGTCGGCCTTGCCGCCACCGTCGGCGTGATGCTCTCCATGCTGTCTGTCGCGGCGGGCATGCGCCAGGCCTATCTCAATGCCGGCGACCCCAATCGCGCGATTGTGGTGAGCAAGGGCGTGGAACAGGAAGGCCAGAGCGCCATCACCCGCGCCATGGCGCCGATGATTGCCGCCGCCCCCGGCATCGCCAAGGACAAGGGCGGCAAGCCGCTGGCGGACCGCAATCTCAACATGGGCGTGCCGGTTTTGCGCAAGGACGGCAGCAAGGGCTTCACCACCATGCGCGGCCTCACGGAAGTCGGCCAAGGCGTGCGGCCCGAACTCAAGATCGTGCAAGGACGCATGTTCCAGTCCGGCAAGCGCGAGATGATTGTCGGTGTCGGCGCCCAGATGATGTTCCAGCACATGCAGGTCGGCGACAAGGTGATCCTGCCCGATGGCGAATGGCCCATCGTGGGCGTCTTCGCCACCGGCGATTTGCTGGAAGGCCAGCTGGTCGGCGACACCGAAACCCTGATCACCTCCCTGCACAAGACCAGTTACAACACCGTGCTGGTGCGGCTGACCTCGCCGGACGCGCTGAACCGGTTGAAAAGCGCGCTGACCACCAACCCCACCCTCTCGGTGGATGTGATCCGCCATTCCGACTGGTATGCGCGCATCGCCAGCCAATCCACCTTCGCCCTGGCCTTGCTGGGCTATACCGTGGGCACGGTGATGGCGATCGGCGCCTTGTTCGGCTGTCTCAACACCATGTATTCGGCGGTCTCCACCCGCGGCCGCGAGATCGCCACCTTGCGCGCTTTGGGCTATAGCGCCTTTCCGGTGGCGGTGTCGGTGATCCTGGAAGCGGTGCTTCTGTCGATCACCGGCGCGCTGATCGGCGCCGGCATTGCCTGGGCGCTGTATGACGGCAAGCAGGACCTGTTCGGCAACAGCGTGTTCCATCTTTCCGTTTCGCCGGCGCAGGTCCAATTGGGCGTGATCTGGGCGGCCGTGGTGGCGTTGCTGGGCGGCTTGTTCCCCTCCATCCGCGCCGCCAGGCGGCCCGTGGTGGAAGCTTTGCGGGCGACCTGACCATGAAGTACCTGCCGCTCATCTGGTCCGGCGTGATGCGCAAGCCGACGCGCACCATCCTCACATTGCTGTCGGTGACGGTGGCTTTCACCTTGTTCGGGCTGATGATCGGGCTCAACGCCACCTTCGACCTGGTGGCCAACAGAGCCAGGGCCGACCGTATCTTCACCGGGCCCCGCTTCGGCGGCCTGGCGGGCAACGGCATGCCCATCGCGATTGCCCGCCAGATCGCGGCCATGCCCGGGGTCAAGGTCGTCACCGCGGTGAATTTCGTTCCCGGCTATGTCCAGGACCCCAAGAATCCTGTCTTCCTGGTGATGCTGGACGACAATGCCGAAAAAGTCGTCGAGGACTGGCCGATCGCGCCGGAAATCTGGGCCGCCATCCGCAACGACCGCACCGGCATCGTGATGAGCCGCATGCAGGCCCAGCGCTGGAACAAAAAGGTCGGCGACAGTTTCACCATGATCTCACAGGCGGTGAAACGGGCCGACGGCAAGAACAGTTGGACCTTCAAGCTGGTCGCCATCGGCGACGATATCGCCGAGCAGACCAACGGCTATGTCTTCGGCAATTACGATTATATCGACAAGGCCAAGCCGCTGGCCGACCAGGGAAGGGTCAATGAGATTGACCTGTTGGCCACCGATCCCGCCACCGCCACCGAACTGGCGCAGCGCATCGACCGCACCTTCGCCAATTCCGCCACCCCCTTGCGCACCACCACCGACAAGATGGCCCGCTCCGGCAAGGATTTCGAAGGCCTGGACATCAAAGCGATCACCCACGGCATCGCCCTGGCCGGCATGTTCATGGTGCTGTTCCTGACCGGCAACGGCATCGCCGAATCCGTGCGCGAGCGTTTCGCCGAATTCGCCACCCTCAAGACCCTGGGTTATTCGGACCGGTCGGTCACCGCCCTGGTGGTCCTGGAAGCAGCCCTGCCCTGCATCCTGGGCGCCGCCTTCGGTGTCGCCATTGCGGCCTTGCTGGCGCGCCAGCTGCCGGGGCTGATGCCGCCGGGTTTCGGCCTGCCTTTTCCCACCATATCGCCGGTGGTGATGCTGTGGGCGGCGGTCTGCGCCCTTGTGGTGGCCTTGATCAGCGCGGCGCTTCCCATTCTGCGATTGAACCGCATGGACATCGCATCGGCACTTTCTGGCCGGGCATAGGGGCGGGGCGCGCATGAACATCCTTCGTCAGATCGGGATTGTCTCGCTGATCAATTTCCGCAGCATCAAACTCCGGCTGTGGCGCTCGCTGGTGATCGTGGTCGGCATGGCCTGCGTGATGGGCGTGCTGCTGTCCATGCTTTCGCTCACCGAAGGCATGCGCAAGGCCTATCTCGACACCGGCGATCCGGGCCGCGCCCTGGTGGTGTCGGTTGGATCGCAAAGTGAAGGCAACAGCAGCATTTCGCGCGACAAGGCCCGCATCATCATGACCGCGCCCGGCATCGCCAAGGCCCCCGACGGCTCGCCCCTGGCCGATCCCGGCATCAATTCCGGCGTGCCGCTGGTCCGCCTGAACGGACGGGAGGGCTATGGCATCCTGCGCGGCTTTGGGCCCAAGGGCGTCATGCTGCGTCCCGAATTCCGTCTTGTGTCCGGCCGCATGTTCCGTTCCGGCACCCGGGAACTGATTGTGGGCATCAATGCCAAGACACTTTTCCAGGGCATGAATGTCGGCGACAAGGTGATCCTGCCCGACGGCGAGTGGCCGATCGTGGGCAGCTTCACCACCGGCGACCTCTTGGACGGGCAGTTGGTCGGCGACACCGAAATCGTGATGAAGGCGGTGCGGCGTCCCAATTACAACACCGTGCTGGTGCGGCTGGCCGGCGCAAACGCCTTCCCCGAATTCAAGAAAGCGCTGACCACCAATCCCGCGCTGGCGGTCGATCCCATTGTTCAATCCGAATGGTACAAGAAGATCAGCGCCGGCTTTACCACCTTCTTCAATGTCATCGCCTATGGCGTCGGCGGCATCATGGCGGTGGGCGCGCTGTTCGGCTGCCTCAACACCATGTATGCCGCGGTGGCGGCGCGTGGACGCGAAATCGCCACCTTGCGCGCCATCGGCTATGGCGCCTTTCCGGTGGCGGCCTCGGTGATCCTGGAAGCCATGGCGCTGTCGGTGGCGGGCGCCTTGATCGGCGCCGCCTTCGCCTGGATTGCCTATGACGGGGCGCAGGGCAATTACGGCACCAGCACATTCAAGTTGACGGTTCCACCGGTCTTGATTGGGATGGCGTTGATATGGGCGGCCGCGGTGGCGATGCTGGGCGGATTGTTGCCCTCCCTTCGCGCCGCACGGCGTCCCGTGGTAGAAGCATTGAGGGCAATATAGGGCCATGACCATTCATAATGACAAATCATCACTGCTGGACTCGCTGAAGATCGAGCGCGCACCGGTCAGCCGCAGGCAAACCTCGCCTTGGCTTTATGCCGGAACCGCCCTCGGCGTGCTCGCCATCGCGGCCGGCGCTTTCTTTTTCTGGCCCGACAGCCGCGTTGCGGTGCATGCCGTCACCGCCACCGCCCAAGGCAGCGGCGGCGTCAGCGGCGCCAGCCTGGATGCGTCCGGTTATGTCGTGGCGCGGCGCATGGCGACCCTGTCCGCCAAGATCATGGGCAAGGTTGCGGAAGTGAATTTCGAGGAAGGCCAGAGGGTCAAGGCAGGCGACATTGTCGCGCGGCTGGACGATTCCAACTATCAGGCGGCGCTGCGCCAGGCCCAGGCCCTGCTCAGCCAGGCCAAGACCGCCATGGACAATGCCGCCCCGTTTTATACCCGCTATCAGGCCTTGAGGGCGCAAGGCGCGATCTCCACCGACGCGGTGGAAAACCAGCGCATCGCCTATGACAATGCCCGTAGCCAGTATGCCGTGGCGCAGGCGCAGGTAACCGTTGCCGATGCCAATCTGCGCGACACCTTGATCCTGGCGCCCTTCTCCGGCGTGGTCACCGTCAAGGTGGCGCAGGTCGGCGAAGTGGTGGCGCCGCAGGCCTCCGGCGGCGGCCAGACCCGCACCGGCATTCTCACCATCGTCGATATGGATTCCCTGGAGGTCCAGGTCGATGTCAGCGAAAATTACATCGAGCGGGTGCAGATCGGCGGCGATGCCGTGATCCATCTCGACGCCTTCCCCGACTGGGACATTCCCGGTTCGGTGTTCGCCGTCATTCCCACCGCCGATCAGAGCAAGGGCACCGTGGCGGTGCGGGTCAAGATCAAGAGCAAGGACCCGCGCATCCTGCCGAACATGGCGGCGCGGGTCGGCTTCATGACCGCGCCGGAAAAAGGCGACAGCGCCGCCGCGCCGGTCGCGCGCGTGACGGTGCCGCCGGCCGCGGTGCTGGCCGAAGGCGCAAATGCCAAGACCGGCAGCGTGTTTTTGATCGACTCGGATGGCAAGATCGAGAAGCGCGATGTGGCGCTGGGCCTCAAGACCGCGCAGGCGGTCACCATCTTGTCGGGCATCTCAGCCGGCGACCGGCTGGCGGGAGACAATCTCGACAAGCTGCATGACGGCGACCGGGTGAAAATCCAGGAGCAGTGACGCCCTGGTTTACAACTTCCGGCAGTCTGGAAGCGCCTCGCGCCCGCGCCGTCTTTACCTTTGGCTAACCATGCTTGTTAACCAAGTCCTTGGCGCCATTGGTGTTTGAGGTGTAGAGGGCCAGATCCGGCGCGGATCGGGAAAAAGCAATTGGCCTGAAAAGGTTATACCGGTCCCCATCCCGCCCTTTACACTTTTACGTACGAAACGGAACAATTTTGTAAACAGGGTTTACATTCGCGGAAATTTACCTTGTTTTTTCAGCCTGTCTCAAATTGGCACGAATTGTGCTGACAGGAAACTCGCTCGAGACGGACCTCTCCGTCGCCATCGGGCAAGAGCGCAAGCGCAGATCAGGGGACTGGTGTGGCACGATACAGAAAAATCGGGGGGTCCCTGCAGGAGTCGGCGCGCAGCGCGCAGCGCGGCTTGCTGGTGATCCTGGCGTCGGCGCTTATGTGGGCCGGGGTGATCTGGATCGGCTATCACGTCCTGCACTGACGCGGTCTGCGACGTTGCGCTTAATTCTAAGACTATCGGAGTTTGCTGCCGGCCTCGCGTCGCTAGCGAGCACGCGTCGCGGATGAGTTCCGTGATCGGGCAGTCCCGTTCGCTGCTGTCGCAGCTCACCGTGCCGTGCTTGGCCGCACAGGCCTCGGAGTTTGCTATCGGTCCCGGCCTCGGGCCGCGCTTGGCCGCGCGCCCCTGCGGCGTTCGTCGCTCTCGCAGGTCCACTGGACCTGCTCGTCAACCGCGCGATCCGCGCGGTTGAACG
>CBHTTW010000181.1:0-5686 GCA_966096025.1 uncultured Alphaproteobacteria bacterium
CCGCCACTTTTTCGACTTCCGCCTTGACCGGGCAGGCGTCGCCGTCAACAAACAGGCTTGTCAAGCCGCGCTTTCCCGCGCCTTGTCTCTGCCGCGATGCCAGTGCGGACGCGAACCATTGCGCTTCTTGGGCGCGTGGGGATTGTGGGCCTCGCCGCCTTCACGTCCGCCATGTCCGCCGGGCTTATGTCCGCCATGTTTGTGACCGTGCGGCTTGCCATGGCGATGTCCGTGGGGACGGCGCGGCTCTTCTTGCTGCTTGCGCTGTTCCTCGGTCAATTCCGGAAGCTCATGTGCCACCGGCTCGATCTTCATGCGGATGACGCGCTCGATGTCGCGCAGATAGCCGCGTTCCGAGGAATCGCAAAAGCTGATCGCAATACCCTGGCCGCCGGCGCGCGCGGTGCGGCCGATGCGGTGGACATAGGATTCCGGCTCATTGGGCAGCTCGAAATTCACCACATGGCTGATATCGTCGATATCGATGCCGCGGGCGGCGATGTCGGTCGCCACCAGCACCCGCGCCTTGCCGGTACGGAACATGTCCAGCGCCCGTTGGCGGGCATTCTGCGACTTGTTGCCGTGAATGGCTTCCGCCACCACGCCGGTGCGGGACAAATGCTCGGCGACGCGGTTGGCGCCATGCTTGGTGCGGGTGAAGACGATCACCCGGTTCATCGCCACATCCTTCAGCAGCTCGCTGAGCAACTGGCGCTTCTGCGGCATGGGCACGAAGTAAAGTTTCTGTTCAATGCGGTCGGCGGTCTTGCCCTGGGGCGCGACTTCGATCCGTTCGGGCTGGCGCAACATATCATGGGTCAGCTTGACGATGTCGTCCGGCATGGTGGCCGAGAACAGCATCGACTGGCGTTCGCGCGGCAGCATCGCCACCAGTTTGCGCACATCGCGGATAAAGCCCATGTCCAGCATGCGGTCGGCTTCATCGACAATGAAGCTGTTTACCGCGCTGAGATTGACCTGCTTCTGCTGCACCAGGTCGAGCAGGCGGCCCGGTGTCGCCACCAGGATATCCACGCCCTTCGACATGGCGCGGATCTGGGTGTTCTGGTTCACGCCGCCCAGGATCACGGTCAGCTTGAGGTTGAGGAAGCGGCCATAGGTGCGCAGGGATTCTTCGATCTGCACCGCCAGCTCGCGGGTCGGCGCCAGGATCAGCGCCTTGGCCTGCTTGGGCTGGGGCGGGACATGGCCGATGGAAAGCTTCTGCAGCAGGGGGATGCCGAAAGCAGCCGTCTTGCCGGTGCCGGTCTGGGCGATGCCCAAAAGATCGCGGCCCGACAGCAGGGCCGGGATGGCCCGGGCCTGGATGGGGGTGGGGGTGGTGTAATTCTCCGCCGAAAGAGCACGGAGGATCGGCTCGGCAACGCCAAGCGATTGAAAAGTCACGTCAGTCACAAAAGTCCTTAAAAACCGTGGGAACGCGCCAATAGGCACGGGTTTACGGCTGTTGCCGTCTTCCACGCACACTGGAGGGAACGGAGGTCAAAACTAGGATCCGGCGGTGGCAGCGCTCAATAAACGCCTGGTGCGGTCGCAGCGGATGCGGGCTTATCGGGGTATTCGCCCCCAAAGTCAACCCATTTTTGCTGCGCCGCAGCAAATTCAGACTCTAACATTTGTGCCATTAACCCGGTTGCGAGCTGGGTGTTTCTGTAGTCATCATGTCGCAGTTACCTCCATGCGGCCGGGACGGGGGGTGGCGTGGGGTGTCCAAACCGGCAAGGGCGAGCAGCGTCGGTTCACAATGGCATATGGGAATGAGAAGGCTATTTCGCAGGCCTCTGCGAAAGGCAAAGTGAAGTGGTTCAACGCCACCAAGGGGTACGGTTTCATCACACTCGACAATGGCGGCGACGCCTTTTGTCACGCCAGCGCCTTGCAGGCGACGGGCCACAGCGACGTGCCTCCGGGCACGACCATCGTCTGTGATCTCGCCGACAGCCAGCGCGGCCTGCAGGTGGTATCGGTGCACAGCGTCGATATCTCCACGGCGGAAGCGCCCAGCCGCGGCCCGCGCCGCGATTTCGGTGGCGGCGACCGCTTTGGCGGCGGCGATCGTTTCGGCGGCGGCGGTGGCGGCTATCGCGACAGCGGGCCCTCCGGCCCGATGGTCGAGGGCAAGATCAAGTTCTTCAACGACCAGAAGGGCTTCGGTTTTGTGATGCCGGACAATGGCAGCGGCGACATCTATCTGCATGCCAGCGCACTTCGGCGCTCGGGCGTGCAGGCGGTGGAGCCCGAGCAGCGCATCCGCTATTCGACGCGCCAGGGTAACAAGGGCGTCGAAGTCGACCGGGTCGAGATTATCTGACGCGCGGTCCTTTTGGGTCGTGAGTTCGTCGCGCCTTCGCTCATGTACGTCTTCGGTACACTTCGCTCGGCGCTCCTGCTCACGCCCCAAAATTCCTCGCGCATGATGCGGCGCTAGACCGGTGCGGCTTTAGCAATGCCCGGCGCGACGTCGGGATCGTTTTCCACTTCTTTCAGTTTCTCCCGCGCCGCGGCGGCTTCGCGCTGCTTATTCCACATCGACGCGTAATGGCCATTCAAGGCCAGAAGCTCGGAATGGCGGCCGCGCTCGATGATTGCGCCATGATCCAGCACCAGGATTTCGTCGGCATCGACCACGGTCGACAGGCGGTGCGCGATCACCAGGGACGTCCGGTTGCGTGAGATTTCGTTGAGTGCGCTCTGGATTTCCCGTTCGGTGCCGGTATCCAGGGCGCTGGTCGCCTCATCCAACAGCAGGATGGGCGGGTTTTTGAGAATGGTGCGGGCGATGGCGACGCGCTGTTTTTCGCCGCCGGACAGTTTCAAGCCGCGTTCGCCCACCATGGAGTCATAGCCCAGCGACAGCAGAGTGATGAACTTGTCGATCTGGGCCAGCCGCGCCGCGTCCTTGATCTCGGATTCGTTGGCGCCAATCCGGCCATAGGCGATGTTGTATTTGACCGTATCGTTGAACAGCACGGTGTCCTGCGGCACGATTCCGATGACGCTGCGCAGGCTTTCCTGGGTGACATCGCGGATATCCTGGCCGTCGATCGTCACCCGTCCGCCCTTGATGTCATAGAACCGGTACAGAATACGGCTGATGGTGGACTTGCCCGCACCCGACGGCCCCACCACCGCCACCGTTTTGCCGGCCGGCACGGTGAAGCTGACGCCTTTGAGCACGGTGCGTTCGGGATCGTAAGCAAACACGACATTTTCGAACCGGATCTCCCCGCCCGTTACCGCAAGCACCTTGGCATCCGGCTTGTCCCGCACTTCGCGCGGCTGATGGAGCAGCCGGAACATGGCTTCCATGTCCACCAGGCCCTGGGTGATCTCGCGATAGACAGTGCCCAGCAGATTCAGCGGTTGGTAGAGCTGGATCACGATCAGGTTTGCGGCAACGAACTGGCCCAGTTTCACCTCGCCCGACTTGACCATCATCGCCGCCAGCACCAGCACCACCCCCTGCCCGATGGCGATGATCGCGGCCTGGCCGGTGTTGAGGATGGAAAGCGAGGTCTGCGACTGGATGGAGGCCAGCGAATATTTCTCCATCGAGACGTCATAACGGCGCGTCTCATGCTTTTCATTGTTGAAGTATTTGACCGTCTCGAAATTCAGCAGGCTGTCGACCGCCTTGGTGTTGGCGTCGGTGTCGCTTTGGTTCATCTCCCGGCGGAAGGCGACGCGCCAGCGCGTGATGGCGACGGTGAACCAGCTATAGACCGCCACCATGATGATGGCGGTCAGCGCCACCCAGATGTTGAAGGTGTAAAGCAGCAACCCGGCATAGATCAGAACCTGGAAGATGATCGGAAACACCGAAAACAGAGCGAAGGAGAGGATATTGTCGATGCCGCGCGTGCCGCGCTCGATGATGCGCGACAACCCGCCTGTCTTGCGTTCCAGGTGAAAGCGCAGCGACAGGGTGTGGACATGGGCGAAGGTCTCCACCGCCACTTCGCGCATGGCGTGGTACTGGACCTTGGCGAAGACGCCGTCGCGCAACTGGGCGAAGGCCTGCATCAGCACCCGCGACAGGGCATAGGCCGCGACCAGCGCGATCACCACCCACAGGGCTGCGGTCTGGGGCGTGGTGCCGAAAGCGTCCACCGCCGCGCCCAGGAACTGCTGCGATACGGTGGTGACGATGATGCCCAGCATCAGGAACACAATGCTCAGCACCACCCGCGCCTTGAGATCGGGGCGGCCCTTGGGCCAGAGATACGGCATCAGCCGCCAAAGCGGTTTGAAGGACGGCGCGCCGCTGCCTTCTTCGACCGGATGAGCCACTACTGCCCCATATCCCCGCCGCCGAATGTGACAAATCCCGCAATCAGCGCGATCAGGGCCACGGCCCCCAAAATCAACAACCAGCGCGGCATTTTTTCTCCATTGGCGCGGGGGGCGAACCCGTTTAGGAAGACAGTGATTTAAGAAGATGCGCGCCCTTGCGCAACCCCGTTGACGGCATGGACAAGTCCGATATTTCCAAGAAAAGCACCAAAAAGATCGCCGCGTCGGTCTGCGTCTTTTGCGGTTCCTCTTTCGGCAATGACCCCGCCTATAGCGAGGCCGCCAAGGCCATCGGGGCCGGCATCGCCAAAATGGGCTTTTCGCTGGTGTTCGGCGGCGGCGGACTGGGCCTGATGGGCGATGTCGCCCGGGCGGTCCTGGACGGCGGCCAGGACATCCAGGGCATCATGCCGGCCTTCCTGCAGGCGCTGGAACCGGGGGTTTCGCCCCAGGAAAAACTGATCGTCACCCCGCATATGCAGGAACGCAAAACCCTGATGCTGGAAATGTCCGACGCCTTCATCGTGCTGCCGGGGGGCATGGGAACTTTTGACGAATTTTTCGAAGTAGTGGTGGAAGCCCAGCTCGGCGTGCACACAAAGCCCATCATCGTGGTCAATGTGAAAGGCTATTTCGATCCGCTGGACACCATGCTGCACGCCATCGTCGAAAAGGGTTTCGCCAAGGAGTCCATCTTCAAGGTCTATTACCTGGCCGATGGCGCGGAAGCGGCCTTGGAAATACTGGAAGGGGCGCTGAACGCACCTGCGCGTTAAACCGCCGCCTTGTCCCGGTAAAGCTTGTAGTTGATCGAGTCGGTCAGAGCCTCGAACGAGGCATCGACGATATTCTCCGACACGCCCACGGTGGACCAGCGATTGCCCTTGCCGTCGGCGGATTCCACCGTGACGCGGGTCACCGCTTCGGTGCCGCTGGTGAGGATGCGTACCTTATAGTCCACCAGCCGAAGATCAGCGAGATAGGACGAATATTTGCCCAGATCCATGCGCAGCGCCGCGTCCAGCGCATTGACCGGACCGTTGCCGCCGCCGGTGTTGCGGATCTTGTCGCCCGCCACCGTCATCTCCACCACCGCATGGGCGCGCGAGACCAGGCCGCCATTCCTGTCCTGGACGCTTTCCACCGTGACACTGAATTTGTCGACGGTGAAATAGGCGGGAAGCTTCTTTTGTTGCCGCAGCGCCAAAAGTTCAAACGACGCTTGGGCATCGTCGTAACTATAGCCTTCGAATTCGCGGCGTTTGACGTCCTGCAACAGACGCGCCAAATCCGGCTTTTCGCCATCGGCGGTAAGCCCCGCGACTTGAACCGCGACATTGGCGCGGCCCGCCTGGGCGGAAACCGGCATCGA
>CBHTTW010000182.1:0-5677 GCA_966096025.1 uncultured Alphaproteobacteria bacterium
CGCAGATATTCCAGCGCGATCCAGAGAATGGCGATCAGCAGCAGCAGCGCCGCGCCCAAGTGGATCGCCAAGCGGTACTGGCTGACCGAGACGCGGGTCTCAAGGCCCGATGTCACCATCCACCAGCCGATAAAGCCTTGCAGCCCGCCCAAGAAAAACAGGACGACAAAGCGCGGCCATTCGCTGCGCAGAATCGCGCCCGTGATGGCGAACCAGATGAAGGGCAGCAAAAACAGCGCGCCCAGCAACCGACCCAGGAAACGGTGACCCCATTCCCACCAGAAGATGCCCTTGAATTCCGCCAGGCTCATGCCGCGATTTTCCAGCAGATATTGCGGGATGCGCTGATACTTGGCGAAGGCATCGGCCCAGGCCGCATCGCTCAAGGGCGGGATCGCGCCCATGATCGGCTTCCATTCGGTGATGGAAAGGCCCGACCCGGTCAGCCGGGTCAGCCCGCCGATGACGATCATGGCCAGGATCACCAGCGCCACCGCCAGCAACCATAGGCCCACGGCCTTGCGGCTTTTCCAGAAATGGGGTGCAGCTTTCATATACAAATTGTCGCTTCGCTCCGGGCGGGCATCTGATACCTTTCCCGCCTCGAACCGTCAAAGAAGCACAATGTCCCGCCGCACCAAGACCCTGATCGCCGCCATTGTCATCATTTTTGTCTGGCTGCCCGTCTATGCCCTGTTCATTGCGGGCCTGCAGTGGCGCGTGTTGCCGGGTGCGCCCTGGTATGTCGCCCTGCTCTTTTATGCCCTGGCCGGCACCTTATGGATCGTTCCCATCGGGCTTTCGTTACCCTGGATGCACCGGGAACCGAAAAATCCTGCATGATCGACAACAAGGAACTGAGACGTTTCGAGCGCGAAGAGAACGGCTTTCTGGTCTGGGCCAATTACCGCATCAAGGGCGGGGTGTATCAGCTTCCCCATGTCGAGGCCGATCCCGCCCTGCACGGCACCGGGGCGGCGGGACGGCTGATGCAGGAGATCGTCGATCATGCCCGTGCCCAGCAATTGGTCATCGTGCCGCGCTGTTCCTATGCACGGGCCTGGTTCGAGCGCCATCCCGAAGCCGAAGACGTGCTGGATTGATGGGGATTGCGGGCAACCGGACCTCATGTCGCATGGGCGGATGATCCGTGACCGGATCGAATTGAAGCGCGGACTGGGGAAACAGCATATGTGGCGGGTCAAGTCCCTGGACGTGGTGCTGGCCACCGCGGAAAAGAAAACCCTGCACCGCAGCCTGGGACCCATCCAGCTGACCTTGCTGGGCATCGGCGGCGTCATCGGCACCGGCATCTTCGTGCTGACCGCCGAGGCGGCGCAAAAAGCCGGGCCGGGCATGATGCTGTCCTTCATCATCGCGGGCGCGGTCAGCGCCTGCGCCGCGCTCTGCTATGCCGAACTGGCCTCGATGGTGCCGGTGTCGGGTTCGTCTTACACCTACACCTATGCCGTGCTGGGCGAGTTGATGGCCTGGATGGTGGGCTGGGCGCTGGTGCTGGAATATGCGGTGGCGGCCAGCGCCGTGTCGGTGGGCTGGTCCGGTTATATTGTGGGCCTGTTGGCCAACCTGCCCGATCCCATCATCATTCCGCCCGCACTAGCGGCAGGGCCCTATGCGGGCGGCGTGGTTAATCTGCTGGGCGTGTGCATCGCCCTGGTGATCACCACCTTTCTGGTGATCGGCACCCGCGAAAGCGCCACCGTCAATGCCTGCCTGGTGGCGATCAAGCTGGTGGCCCTGGGCGCTTTCATCTGGCTGGCCCTGCCGGCGATGAACAGCGAAAATTTCCATCCCTTCCTGCCCAATGGCTGGGGCAGCGTGGGGGTGATCGGCGCGGCCGCGTCGATCTTCTTCGGCTATGTCGGATTCGATGCGGTGTCGACGGCGGCGGAGGAAACCAAAAATCCGCAGCGCAACCTGCCCATCGGCCTGATCGCCTCGCTCAGTATCTGCACCGTGATCTATCTGTTGGTGGCGGCGGGCGCGATCGGTTCCTATGGCGCCCAGCCGGTCTATGGCCCGGGCGGCGAAGTGCTGGAACCCGGCAGCATGGCGCTGCAAGCCCAATGCACCAGCCTGGGCACCCAGCCGCTGGCCTGTTCGCGCGAGGCGCTCGCCCATGTGCTGCGCTCCATCCATCATCCGCTGGTGGGCAATCTGTTGGGGCTGGCGGCGGGGATCGCGCTTCCCACCGTGATCCTGATGATGATCTTCGGCCAGACCCGCATCTTTTTCGTCATGGCGCGCGATGGCTTGCTGCCCGAAGTCCTGTCGCGGGTGCATCCGCGCTTTCGCACCCCGCATGTGGTGACCTGGATCACCGGCATCGCGGTGGCGTTCGGCGCCGCCTTTCTGCCGGTGGGACGGCTGGCGGATTTCTCCAACTCCGGCACCCTGTTCGGCTTCGCGATTGTGTCGCTGTCGGTGCTGGTGATGCGCCACACCCAGCCGAACCGCCATCGCCCTTTCCGCGCACCACTGCTCTGGCTGTTCTCGCCCCTGGCGGTGTGCGGCTGCGTGATGCTGTTTTTCTTCTTGCCCTGGCAAGCGAAACTGCTTTTCCCGATCTGGACGGCGATCGGATTGCTTTTCTATTTCAGCTACGGCTATCGCCACAGCCATGTTGCGCGCGGCAAGACCGAAGTGCCCGAATTGGACGCGCCGCCCGGTCCGATTTCGAATTAGCTATTCGCCCTCTTCGCTCACCGCGCGGCGCAGCAGCGCGAACAAGGCCGCCAGCGCGCATCCCATCACGATGCCGTAAGTCAGGTCCTTGATCAGGGTAAAGGCGAAGGTGGCGAGCAGAACCGCCGCCTCGCGCCAATGGCCAAGCAGTAGCCAGAATTCGCGCTTCTCGGCCATGTTCCAACACACCACCACCAGCACGCCGGCCAGGGCGGCCAGCGGCACGAAGCTGGCCAGGGGCGCCGCCACCAGCAGGAACAGCAAAAGGAATGCGGCATGCAAAATACCCGCGATGGGGCTTTGCGCGCCGGCGCGGATATTGGTGGCGGTCCGCGCGATGGTGCCGGTGACGCTGATGCCGCCGAACAAAGCCGAGGCGATATTGGCCAGGCCCTGCGCCACCAATTCCATGTTGGAGCGATGCTTGCGGCCGGTCATGCTGTCGGCGACCTTGGCGGACAGCAGGCTCTCCACTCCGCCCAGCAAGGTGAAAGACAAAGCGCTGGGCAAAAGCAGCCACAGCAAATGCGGGGTGAGCGCCGGAAATTGCGGCAACGGCACGCCATGCGGCAGGCCGCCGAACCGGCTGCCGATGGTTTCCACCGGAAGATGCAGCAGCGCCGCGGTCAGCGCGGACAGGGTCACCGCCACCAGCATGCCGGGCCAGGAAGGCCGGAACCAGCGCAAGACGAAGATCAGTGCGGCACTGCCCAGCCCAACGCCGAGCGCCGCCGGATTGAGGCTGGGCAAGGCCTGCAGCAAAGCCGCCAGCTTGGGAAAGAACGGCCCCGGTTCGGTGCCCGCAAGCGTGAGGCCGCCGATATCGCGCAGCTGGCTGGCCAGAATCGTGACCGCGATACCGGCGGTGAAGCCGACGGTGACGGCATGGGGAATATGGCGGATCAAGGAGCCCAGGCGCAGCGCGCCGAGCAGCGTGAGCATCGCGCCCGACAGTAGGACGGTGACAAAAAGCCCGGACAGACCGAACTGCGCCACGGTCGCCGCCACCAGGACGATAAAGGCGCCCGCCGGCCCGCCGATCTGGAAACGGCTGCCGCCAAGGGCGGAAACCACAAAGCCGCCGACGATCGATGTGTAGAGACCGCGTTCGGGTGAAACACCGGAGGCCACCGCAATCGCCATGGACAAAGGCAAGGCGACGATCGCCACGGTGAGTCCCGCCAGAGCATCGGCGCGAAAACGGCCCCAGCCATAGCCTTCATCCAGGATGGTGAGCAGCTTGGGCCGGTAAAGATGGGCTGTGGCGGTACCGTCGGGCATCAGGCCTTTTTCCGAGTCTCGGACGCCCAGAATAACACGGCGCTGCGTCTGGCTAGCGCCCGAACAATCCGCCCAGGTCCAAGCCCTGCTTGGGCTTGCCGTCCGGGCTTTTCTTGCCGCCCAACACATTGCCGAGCAAGCCGCCCACCGGCCCGGCGCCGCCCTGGATCTGGTTCATCAGCAGATTGCCCACCGCCTTGGTCAGGTCGGGCTTGTAGGACGGCTTGGTCCAGGGACCGGTGATCTGGAACGGCACGCCAAGGCCGGAGCCGCCCAATATCCCACCCTGGCCTTGCGTATTGGCCACCAGCTTGGGCTCGATGCGGAAATTGATGGTGCGCTGGCCCAGATCGACATCGCCGCCGCCGGAAATCCGCACAAAGGGATTGAGCAGGCGGAAATCCTGATTGTGCGCCACCCCGCTTTTGATCGCGAAACTGCCGCCGGCTTCCGCGAAATCGGTGCTGGAACGCTCGCTGGTTGCTCCCATCAAGCCGGATACGGGATTCTGCACCGTGCGCGCCACCGCCGCCAGATCGACGCCGCGAATGGCGCCGTTGCGCACCGAAAGCGTGGCGCTGCCGCCCAGGCTGTTCATGATGGCTTGCTGGTTTTTGCCGATACCAGCGACATTCACCGCCATGGCGCCGGTGCCTTCGATGCGCTCGACCTTGATGGCGCTTTGCAGCAGTTCCTTCATCGCCACCGATTTCACATCCAGTCTTATGGTCACGGCCGGAACCGCGGCGGCTCCATCGGCGGTGACCTGGCCGGTGGCGCTGCCGCCGAACAAGGCGGCGCGGGTCACATCGGCGGTCAGCTTTCCTTCACGCAACACGACATGCATCGCGCCCCTTGTGATCACGAACATGCCCAGGGTGAATCGGTCGGCGGTGATCGCAATATCGGCATCGGCCAGCTTGAGGCCGGTCAGCGACAAGGGCTCGGTGCTCCAGCCCTGGGTTTTGGCTTCCTTCTTGTCCAGCAGATAATCGGCGGCGTTGAGACGGTCGAGCGCGACCGTGCCCTTGAGCAGCGGCACCGTGCCGTTCATGTCGACCGACAGGTCGAGATTGGCCTTCATCCCGTCCAGGGTCAGCTTGGCCTGTTTGAGGGCATAGACCCGGTCCTGGCTGGATACCGCGCCCGACAGGGAGAAGGCGCCAAGACCGGAATAGCTGGGGGCGTTGCCGGCCTTTTGCATCAACTGGCGCAAAGATGGACCTGACGCGGTGACGTTGCCGCTGCTTTGATTGGCGCCGGTGACCGTACCGTCGAACTTCAGGTTGAGCGAGGCGGATTTCAACTCCAGCGCCAGCTTGGCCGGCTCTTTGCGCATGAAGGCCTGAGGATTGTCGATGCTGCCGGTAACGGTGAGTTTTTCCTTGTCGTAAACCGCATCCAGGTCGAACACAGCCGGCTTGTCCAAGGCCTCGAGCGTCAGGCTGGCATTGGCGTCACTGACCTGTTTGCGCTTGCCGGTGCGCGCGTCGGAATAGCTGATTTCGCCGCCCACAACACGCAGGCCCGATATGCTGAGCTGGTCCGGGCCGGCGCCGCCGCTGCTGCCGGCGCCGGAGCCGAAATTCCAATTGCCGGTGCCGTTCTTGTCCACTTCCAGATTGATGGTGGGATGGTCCAGGGTCAGGCGGGTGACCTCGATGCGGCGCGACAGCAGCGGCAGCAATTT
>CBHTTW010000183.1:0-5673 GCA_966096025.1 uncultured Alphaproteobacteria bacterium
TTCACCCATATCGGGCTGGTGACAGATGTCGTCAAGCCAAAGCCCAGCCCGTAAAAAGGCGGCTGCTGCCGCCATCCCCCGCCGCTTGCGTCCCACCACGGCGCGTGGACCACGCTATGGCGTGGCGCTGTCGGCGCTGTTCCATGCCCTGATCTTCATGGCGGCGGTGTTCAGCTTTCATCGCAATTTCGAAACACCGCCGGACAGCAATGTCGTGCCGGTCGATCTGGTGACCATCGCCGACCAGACCAATATCCAGGCCCAGTCTCCGCCCACGCCGCCGGCCCCGGAGATGGAGCGGCCGCAGCCTTCGGCGCTGGAGGCGCCGCCCGAGCCGGAAATGATCGAGGCCGAACCGGCGCCGGTGCCGCCGATGCCGCAATTCGAGGTCGCCAAGGAAAAGCCCAAGCCGGTCGAAAAGCCCAAGCCCGCCCGCAAGTCGGCGCAGCAGGATTTCAACGATCTGCTCAGCAAGCTCACCGCGCCCGACAAGCCGGTCAAGAATGCCAAGGCCGGACCGCGCGCCATTCAGGGTGTCGGCGCGGGCAATCAAATGACCGCCGATCTGGCGGATGCGTTGAAAAGCCAGATTTACCGTTGCTGGAGCAAGCCGGAAGGCTTTGCCGCCGACCGCGCCAATGACCTGGTGGTGGAATTCGATCTGGAATTGAGCCCCGATGGCCGGGTGCTCCGCGCCGACTCTTCGTCGGTGAGTCCGGGAAATCCCAGCCGTTACAATTATGCCGCCGGCATCGCGGCGCGTAACGCCATCTATGGATGTCAGCCTTACAAATTGCCGTCCGACCGTTATCCTCAATGGCGGCAAATCAACCCGATGCGTTTCGACCCGCGACAAAATCCCTAGTTCACGCGTTTAACCGGCTAAGGCGGCCGGTTTTGGAGAATGGCATGAGAAAAGTCTTTCTGAGCTTGGTCTTGGCTCTTGCGGCGGTTCTGCCCCGGCCGGCCCTGGCAGCCCTGCAGGTAGACATCACCAAGGGCACTTTTCAGCCCCTGCCCATCGCCATCCCGGATTTTTCCACAACGGGCGCCGCAGGGACTGTCGGCGCCGATATCGCCGGCGTGGTGCGTGCCGACCTGGAACGGTCGGGCCTGTTTCGCCCCATCGACCCCAAGGCCTTTGTCGATCACACCAGCAATATCAATACGGTGCCCAATTTCGCCAATTGGCGCACCATCAATGCCCAAGGCCTGACGGTGGGTTCGGTGACCACGCAGAGTGATGGACAGCTGAGCGTCGAATTCCGTCTGTGGGACGTCAATGCGGGGGCGCAAATCTGGGGCCAGAAGTTCACCACCGTCTCTTCCAGCTGGCGGCGCGTGGCGCACATGATCTCCGACGCGATCTATGAGCATGTCACGGGCGAGAAGGGCTATTTCGACACCCGCATCGTCTTCATCTCCGAGACCGGTCCGGCGCAGAAACGCGTCAAGCGGCTGACAATCATGGACCAGGACGGCGCCAATCCCAATTTCCTTACCAATGGCAGCTATATGGTGCTGACGCCGCGCTTCAATCCCACGGCGCAGATGATCGCCTATATGTCCTATATCGGCAGCAAGCCGCGGGTCTATCTGTTCGATATCGAAAAGGGCCAGCAGGAAGCGTTGGGCAATTTCCCCAATATGACCTTCAGCCCGCGTTTTTCGCCCGACGGCAATCGCGTGGTCCTGACCTTGGAGTCCGCCGGAAATTCCGACATCTACATCATGGATTTGCGCAATCGCGCGGTTTCGCGCCTGACCACCGATCCGGCGATTGATACCGCTCCCAGTTTTTCGCCCGACGGACGCCAGATCGTATTCGAGTCCGACCGCGGCGGCAGCCAGCAGATCTATGTGATGAATGTCGACGGTTCGAATCAGCGCCGAATCAGTTTCGGCCAGGGCGCCAACGGCACCCCGGTCTGGTCGCCCCGCGGCGATTTGATCGCCTTCACCCGGCGGGTGGGAAATCAGTTCAACATCGGCGTGATGCGCCCCGACGGCTCGGGCGACAACCTGATTTCATCCGGCGGCAAGGAGGAAGGCCCCACCTGGGCCCCCAATGGCCGCGTTTTGATGTTCTCCCACACGCTTTCGGGCGGCCAGGGCTCTCAAATCTGGTCGGTGGATGTTACCGGCCGAAATGAGAGAAGGGTGCTGACACCGGGCTCGGCTTCCGATCCGGCATGGTCTCCCTTGATCCAATAGGGCTCTTTTCCTAGAATTAGTCCAAATTTAGTCGTAATCATTAGCTCTTTCTTCGGTTCCTTTCGCCATTTACTGCGTTTCACGTTTTAAGGTGCGCCCTTGTCTTAGTGCGTCGACGCCGTTGCACCGCGGCCTTCGCATCCAGGAGATTCCAGTCATGACCAAGTTTTCGCGTTCCCTGAAATTCGCCTGTGTGTCGGCGGCCCTGATTCTGGGCGCTTGCACCCACAAACAGGAAGCAGTGAACACCGCCCCGCCGCCCGCTCCGGCTCCCGCCGCCGCGCCCGCGCCTGCTCCCGTCACCTCCCGCATCCTTCCGGGCAGCGCCGAGGACTTCCGCGTCAATGTCGGCGACACCGTCCATTTCGGCTATGACCAGTACAATGTCGAAGACAATGACAAGGCCCTGCTGGGCCGTCAGGCGCAGTGGCTCGCCAAGTATCCGGCCGTCCGTGTGTCCGTCGAAGGTCATGCCGATGAACGCGGCACCCGCGAGTACAACCTGGCCCTGGGCGCGCGCCGCGCCAATGCCGTGAAGGAGTATCTGGTCAGCCAGGGCGTTTCCGCCGCCCGGGTCGAAACCGTTTCCTACGGCAAGGAACGTCCGATCTGCACCGAGTCCAACGAAGCCTGCTGGACGCAGAATCGCCGCGGCGTCACCGTCGTCACCGGTGGTGCGAACGCCTAAGTCGCAAGTTCGCGAAGGTTGCGAACGCGCATGCTATAAAAGGGGCGCGGGATAAAACCCGCGCCCCTTTTTTGCTTCAAAGCTTTCCTAGAAAGCCGGTTTGGAAGGTCGATCATGATGATCCAACGCATCGCGGTTTCTGTTCTGGCCCTCAATGTGATGTTAGGGGGCGTGATGATGAGCCCGCTCCCCGCAAACGCCCAGCTGTTCGGGCCCAGCGACGAAGACAGGGCGCGCGAGGCCGCCCAGGACAATGGCATTCAGGAACTGCAGGGCGCCAGCCAGCAGCAGGACAGCCGCGTCCGCAGCCTGGAAGACAAGGTCCAGGCGCTGACTCAAAGCCTCAGCCAGGCCACCGGCCGCAATGAGGAGCTGGGCCATCAAATCCAGTTGCAGAATGACAAGCTGGACCGGATGGAAAAGGATTTCGCCTACCGCCTCTGCACCCTTTCGGCGCAGCAGCTGGGCGCCAACGACGCCATCAACTGCTCCGGCGCCGGCACCGCTGCGCTGCCGCCTTCCCAATCGCCCGCCCTGCGCCCCGGCGATGCCTTGCCCCCGATCGGCGCACCCGGCGGTGATTCGGCGCTGAGCGGCCGTCGCCCCGGGATATTGGGCAGTTTGCCGGCCGGGCCCGGTGCCGTGCCGCCGTCCCAGGCGGTGGCGGGCAATGCGGCCCAGTATGATCAGGCGATGAATTTGATGAGCCGGGCGCAATATTCCGAAGCGCAAGCGGCCTTCCGCGCCTATGCCGATGCCAATCCCGACGACACCGACCTTTCGCCCCAGGCCATCTATTGGGTGGGCAATATCAGCTTCATACGCCAGGACTATGCCTCGGCGCAGCGCGCCTTTGCCGAGGTGATCAAAAAATATCCCAAGTCCCCCCGCGCGCCGGACGCTATGCTGAAGCTGGCCCAGTCCTTCATGTCGCTCGGCCAGAAGTCGGAAGGCTGCACCACGCTTGGCCTCATCACGTCGAAAAAATACCCGAATGCCGCGCCGCAAACCGTCTCCAGCGCCGCCGCCTTGCGCAAAACCGCCTGCACCCGATAAGCGCGGCGAACTGGAAGCCGGTTTCGCCAAGGCGATGGCAAGTCATGCCGGCCCGCCCTGGGCCGTGGCGGTGTCGGGCGGCGGCGACTCGCTGGCGCTGATGCATCTGTTGCGGCACTTCGCCGAAGTGCGGGGACTGGCGCCTCCCATGGTCCTGACGGTGGATCATGGCTTGCGCAAATCTTCGGCGGCGGAGGCCAAAAAGGTGGCCGCCTGGGCGAAAAAGGCGGGCCTTGCGGCCCATGTCCTGACCTGGCGCGGCAAGAAACCCAAGACCGGCATCGAGTCCGAGGCGCGGCAGGCGCGCTATCGGCTGATGGGCGATTGGCTCGCCAAGAACAAGATCGCCACCTTGTTCGTGGGCCATAATCAGGACGATCAGGTGGAGACTTTTCTGCTGCGCCTGGCGCGCGGCAGCGGGCTGGACGGGCTTTCCGGCATGGCGGCGCGCGCGCCCTGGCCGTTGCCCGGATTTGCCCAATTGCAGGTGGCGCGCCCGATGCTCGGCTTTGGCCGCGACCAATTGCGCGCCTATCTGACGGGCATGGGTCAAACTTGGCTGGACGATCCCATGAACGAGGATGCCGGCTTCGACCGGGTGAAGATCCGCAAGGCGCGCGCCGCCTTGAGCGCGGCGGGTCTCAGCCCGGCGCGCATCGCCGCGGCGGCGGCACATCTGGCGCGGGCGCGCGAGAGTCTTGAGATCATGACGGAGGCGGTGCTCCAGCGCGCCGCCAGGAACGCAGCTGATGCGGGCGTTTTGCTGGACACAAGCGCCTTGGCGGCGGCGCCGCGCGAGGTGGGGCTGCGCAGCCTGGCCGCGGTGCTGATGGCGGTCGGCGGGCAGCCCTATCGGCCGCGATTTGAGTCTCTGGAACGGCTGTTTGACCGGATTGTGGGCCTGGACCTTGGGGGCGGCGCCACCTTGCATGGCTGTCAGCTTCGCCCCCTGTCCAAGGCTTCGGCCCCCTTTGATCTGGCGGTTATCCGGGAAAAGCCAAGGAAAACCGGGAGTTCCAAGCCGCCCCGGTCTCGCCACAAGATTCGGCAATAATTCTTTTGCCCGCCCGCGGCCAAAATTCTTAACATTTTGATCGCTGGCAATAAGCTAAAGTCACCCTATCTATTCAGGTGGATAGCCCAATAGGATGGGCGCGTTGGCCAGCCCGAACGGCCGGAGAAGGACGAATCTTGAGTAACCTCAGAAATCTTGCGCTTTGGATTGTTATCGCGGCTTTGCTGGTGATCCTGTTCAACCTGTTCCAGGGCACCGGTCAGCATACGACCGCATCGGCACTCACCTATTCCAAGTTCAACGAACTGGTGCTGCAGAACCAGATCAAGAAAGTCACGCTCACGGGCGAGTCCGTGAAAGGCGAAATGACCGGCGGTCAGCCTTTCACCACCACCGTGCCCAGCAATGACACGACCTTGTGGCCAGCCCTCAAGGCGCACCATGTCGACATCACGGTCAATCAGGCCGATGACAGTTTCAATCTGCTCGCCATCTTCATCAACTGGTTCCCCATGTTGCTGATCTTCGGCGTGTGGGTGTTCTTCCTGCGCCAGATGCAATCGGGCGGCGGCAAGGCGATGGGCTTCGGCAAGAGCCGCGCCAAGCTTCTGACCGAGCGCCAGGGCCGCGTCACCTTTGAAGACGTTGCCGGCGTGGACGAAGCCAAGGACGATCTGAAGGAAATCGTCGACTTCCTGCG
>CBHTTW010000184.1:0-5632 GCA_966096025.1 uncultured Alphaproteobacteria bacterium
CCCCTGGGTCCGCCCGCGCCTGTGCCGGCCAACTGAGCCCGGCCGCCCGAAATGGCCAGCACCGGCGCCAGAAAGGCGCTGGCCAAGCCTGTCTGGCTGGAAGGCGTCGCGCCCAGCACCACACCGGTCCCGGCCGCGGTGCGTCCGGAACCGAAAGGCCCGTTCAAGGTCACGGCACAGGCCGCCGCATGCCCGCTGGCATCCACCGCGGCAAAGCCGGTCGAACCCAGATCGCCGGGCAATCCGGCAACGCCGAAAGACGCCAAGGTCTGCTGCACGGCGGCATCGATATTGGTGGGCGCGCGTCCACGCCCGCCGCGCGAAAGATTGTTCAGCAGCGAAGCGCTGAAAGCCCCCGCGCCGGTGCGCGAACCGGGAAGCCAAACCGTCAGGCCGCCCAGGTTGCGCGAACTCGCCGCGCCTTGAAGCGGCGCCGTCGCCTGCAACTCCGCCGCCGAAATGCCGCCGCCCTGCGCATCGGAATAAGCGACGATGCGCTCCGCGATCGCGCCGGTATAAAAACCGTCGGCGCCGTTCAACCTGATCTGGCCCAGCGTTTCTCCCAAGGGACCATTCCTGGTCTCGCTTCCGGCGGCGCGCGGCGCGCCGGTCTGGTCGAGAAATTCCGCCGCCAGGGAAGCATCCAGGCGGATGATGTTCTGCGCCGTGGCCAGGCGCGCCGCCAAGGCCTGCGAAATCGGAAAGCCGGTCGCGGCATAGGCTTCGCCCGGCGCCACCAGACGCTGCCAAGGCAAGGCGCCATACAGCCGGTGCATGGTGGCGAAGCCCTTCACCGTGCCGGGCAAGGCATAGGCGCCGGCGCGGCGCGGCGCCTTGGTGAGAAAATCAAATTCCATCACACGGCCGCTCGGCTCGCTCACCAGGCAGATGCCGCCGCCGCCAAGTCCGGCCGCCACCGGATAGGTGGCGGTCAGGGTGAAGAACATTGCCGCCACCGCATCGACCGCGCTGCCTTTGGACTGCAAGGCGGACGCCCCTGCCCGGGCCGCCAGCGGTTCATCCGCCAGCGCGATGCCGGCATTTTGCGCTTCGCTGACTTCGCTGGCGGTATAGGCGCGCGGAACATCGTCCGCCAACCCGATGGTGGCGGCGGTATGGTTCCCCAGGGATGACAGGGTCTGGCAACCACCCAGCAGCAAGGCCGGCGCCGCAACCAGGGCGATAAGGCGTGAAGACAGCATGACGGAGGCGTAATCCTTGAAAATGGCCGGTTCGGGGCCCCTTATGCCTCAGGCCGAGGCAGTTCGCTACAGCCAGACCGGTTTGACCTTGGCCGGTTGTCCCCATAGTTTCGTGAACCAAGGGGCCAATTTGGGGTAAAAGGCGGGGCAGTTGGAGATACGTCGCTGAAAACGCCCAATTCCTCTTTCCGCAAACTCTGCTTCGCCGCCGGCTTCACCGCCGCGCTGCTGGCCTATGCGCTGCCCGCATCGGCCCAGGGCATCAGCATGCTGCGCGACACCGAAACCGAGGAGATGTTGCGCAGCTATGAAACGCCCCTGGCGCGCGCCGCGGGGCTGGATCCGGTGCCGCGTGTCTGGCTGGTCGGCGACAATATCATCAATGCTTTCGTCACCTACGGCGATCCCGGCGAGAATATGTTCATCTTTGCCGGCATCCTGCTCTGGCTGAAGACGCCGAACGAATTGATCGGGGTGATGGCGCACGAGACCGGCCACATCTCGGCCGGCCATCTGTCGCGCGGCCAGTATGGCATGAAGAAAGCGATGATCCCCATGCTGCTGTCGCTGGTCGCCGGCATCGGCGCGATGGTCGCGGGCGCCGGCGAAGCCGGCATGGCGATCATGGGCATCGGCCAGGCCTATGCCATGGGACAAATGGCGGCCTTCACCCGGGTGCAGGAATCCTCCGCCGACCAGATCGCCGCCCGGCTGCTTCAGGCGACGCGTCAATCGCCCATGGGCATGTACCGCACCTTCCAGCGCTTCGCCCAGGACGAAGCGATGAGCGCCTACAAGGTCGACAAATTCGCCGTCGATCATCCGTCCGGCCAGGATCGCGTGTTCGATCTTAATTCCGCGGTGGAAGCCTCGCCCTATCGCGAAGTCCAGGATTCGCCGGAAGTGCTGCACACTTTCCAGATGGTGCAGGCCAAGCTGGGCGGCTATGTCCTGCCCGTCAAGGAAGCCCTGGCGCGCTGGCCGGAATCGGACACCAGCGAACCGGCGCGCTATGCCCATTCCATGATCTATATGCGCCAACCCAATTTCCAGAAGGCGCTGGCGACGATCAACGGGCTGATCGCCGAAGAACCCAACAATCCCTATTTCTACGAAGTGCGCGGCCAGATCTATGTCAGCATGACCAAACCGGCGCTGGCCATCCCCGACTATCAAAAGTCGGTCAATCTGCGCCCCCGCGCGCCGCAATTGCGCGCCGCTTTGGCCACCGCCCAGCTTGCCACCGAGGATCGGGCGATGGCCGAGGCCGCCTTGCAGAACTTGAAAGCGGCGCTGCTGGTTGAAAGCGAAGATCCCTTCACCTGGTTCCAGGCCGCGCGGGCCTACAGCGCCCTGCAGAACGAGCCGATGGCCAATCTGGCCACCGCCGAGCTGTGGTACAATGTCGGCGACATGCGCAAGGCGATGGTGTTCGCCACCCGTGCGCGGGGCAAGCTGCCCCAGGGCGGCACCGATTGGCAGCGCGCCAATGATATTCTCGGCGCCGCCGCGCCGCAGGCAGCGCAACAGCGGGGATAGAATGAGGCCTTTGGTGATTACTCTGGCGGGCGCCGTCGGCGGCGCGATGCTGGCGGTGGCGATCATCCTGGTGATGGCCCAGAACGGCTTGCTGCCGATCAACGACCGGCAGATGCAAAGTTATTTAATGCGGCATCCGGAACTGGCGCCCGCCATGATGGGCCAGGCCCAGGCGCTGGATGAGTTGAAACAAAAGGCCCAGCAGGAAGCCGCGCTGAAGCAAGTCGGCCACGCCGCTTTCTTCGATCCCAGGATCGCCTTTGTCACCGGACCCGCAGACGCCAAGAAATCCCTGGTGGAATTCTACGATTACGATTGTCCCTATTGCCGCGTCTCCCTGCCCGCGGTGAAGAAATTCTATGAAGCGAACAAGGACCAGGTCCGCTTCTCCTTCATCGAATTCCCCATCAAGCAGCTGCATGGCGAAAGCGCGATGCAGGCGGCCCGCGCCTCCCTGGCGGCGCGCCGCCAGCCGGACCATTACATGAACTTCCATTTTGCCCTGCTGGGCCAGGAAGAAAACGTCACCGAGGACATGATCTTTGCCGAGGCCGCCCGCGCCGGCATGGACGTGAACAAGCTCAAGGCGGATATGAAAGACCCGGAAATCGAAAAGGCGCTCAAGGACAGCATCGCATTCGCGCACAAGGTCGGCGTGGACGGCACCCCCACCTTCCTGATCAATGGCAAGCTGCGCCCCGGCGCGGTGGATGATGAGACGCTGGCCGAAGCGATGAAGAGCTAGCGCTGGACTTTTTGTCCCTGAGTTGGTCAGGGACGGCTATCGCTCCGGCATCTTCAGGACAGGAAGGGTGATGCTCCAGCGTATGGAGGCCAGGCGAATGAGAGCAATGGTCGCCATGCCCAGCACGCTGGCAATTTCCACCGGCAGGCCCAGCGCCTTCAGGCCAAAATACAGCACCACACCCGCGAGACAGGCGGTGACGTAAAGCTCCGACTGGCGGAACACCAGCGGCACTTCGGCCACCAGCACATCGCGGATCAAGCCGCCGGCGCAACCGGTAAGCGCGGCCATGATGGTGGCGGCGAACGGCGCCAGCCCGCCGGCTTCGGCGATCTGGGCGCCCACAATGCTGAAGAAAGCCAGGCCCAGGGCGTCGGCATACTGCAGGGCGCGGTCGGGCGGCGGGAATTTCCGCACCCACAGCCAGGTCGCCAGCGCCGCACCCGCCGACACGCCGATGTACCAGGGCGAGGAAATCCAGAAGATGGGGTGACGGTCCATCAGCACGTCGCGCAAGGTGCCGCCGCCGGTGGCGGTCACGATCGCCAGCACCAATACCCCGACGGGATCGAGCGAACGGCGCGCCGCCGCCAAGGCGCCGCTGGCCGCGAAGACCGCGACACCGATCATGGTGAAGAGCTGAACCAGCGACATGCCTGCCCCGCCCCCTATTTTAAAATCAGATCAGACCCGACAGCGGACTTGACGGGTCCGCATACGCCTTTTTCGGCATCCGCCCCGCAAGCCAGGCCAAACGCCCCGCTTCGACCGCCAGCTTCATGGCGGCCGCCATTTTCACCGGGTCCTTGGCATGGGCGATGCCGGTGTTGGAAATCACCGCATCGCAGCCCAATTCCATCGCCACCGCCGCGTCCGATGCGGTGCCGATCCCGGCATCCACGATCACCGGCACCTTGGCGTCCTCGATGATCATGCGGATGTTCACCGTCGATTGAATGCCCATGCCCGAACCGATAGGGGACGCCAGCGGCATGATCGCCACCGCACCGACATCTTCCAGCCGCTTGGCCATCAAGGGATCGTCGCTGCAATAGACCATCACTTCAAAGCCGTCCTTGGACAGCATCTCGGTGGCGCGCAGGGTTTCGATCATGTCGGGATAGAGCAGCTTCTTCTCGCCCAGCACTTCCAGCTTGACCAGGGACCAGCCGCCGGCCTCGCGCGCCAGGCGCAAGGTGCGCACCGCATCCTCGCCGGTGAAGCAGCCCGCCGTGTTGGGCAGGTAGGTCACTTTCTTGGGATCGATGAAATCCACCAGCTTGGGCTGGCTGGGATCGGTCAGGTTCACCCGCCGCACCGCCACGGTGACGATTTCCGCGCCGCTGGCTTCCAGCGCCGCCGCATTCTCGGCATAGGTCTTGTATTTGCCGGTGCCGATGATCAGCCGCGACGTGTAGGCCTTGCCCGCCAGCACAAAGGGCTTGTCTTCGCGCGGCACATCCACCACCGGGGCATTGCCGCCGCCGATGAAATGCACGATCTCCAGCCGGTCGCCCTGGGCCAGCGCCACCTCGCCATAGGTGGAGCGCGGCACGATCTCCAGATTGCGCTCGACCGCGATCTTGGCCGGGTCCAGACCCAGGCTTTCCAGCAGACCGCGCACGCTCACCGGCGCATCCAGCCGCCGCGCCTCGCCATTCAGGGTGATTTCCATGGTCATTCGGGCCGTACCTTAAGCATTTCCGTATCTCTTGGGTTCAGATTATAAGGCGTGAATCAGCTTTGACCCGCGGAAAGTCTATGGCAAAAAAACCCAAACAATCCAAGACCTTACCCATCTATATCCTCAACGGCCCGAACCTCAATCTTCTGGGGCATCGCGAGCCGGAGGTTTATGGCTATACCACCCTGGCCGAGATCGAGGCGATGTGCGCCCGCCAGGCCAAGGGCCATGGCCTGTCCATCGTCTTCCGCCAGTCCAACCGCGAGGGCGAGATTGTCGATCATCTGCAGGAAGCCCGCACCGCCGGCTGCGCCGTCATCATCAATCCGGCCGGTTACGGCCACACCTCCGTCGCCATCCTGGATTCCATCCAGGCGCTGAAAATTCCGGTGATCGAGGTGCATCTCTCCAACATCCACAAGCGCGAGCCCTTCCGCAATCATTCCTATGTCTCCAAGGGCG
>CBHTTW010000185.1:0-5631 GCA_966096025.1 uncultured Alphaproteobacteria bacterium
GACGCGGCCTTGATGTCGGCCACCGAGACTTCCGACAGGCCGGCATGGCGGATCACGCCTTCGTCCAGCAATTGCTTGACCGCCCCGAACTGTTCGCCGCGCGGTACGCGCGGATCGATGCGATGCAGTTGCCAAAGCCCGATCTGATCCACACCAAGCTGGCGGCGGCTTTTATGCGCCTGGGCGATCAGATATTCGGGCCGGCAATTGATGTGCCAGCGGTCCGGACCGCTGCGGGTGAAACCGGCCTTGGTCGCGATCAACAGCCCGTCATAGGGATAAAGCGCCTTGCGGATCAGCTGCTCGGACACATCGGGGCCGTAGGAATCGGCGGTGTCGATGAAATTCACCCCCAGGTCCGGCAATCGTTTCAGCACCCGGATCGCTTCGTCCGCATCGCGCGGCGGCCCCCATACGCCGGGCCCGGTGATCTGCATGGCGCCGAAGCCCAGCCGGTTCACCGAAATCTCGCCGCCGATCTGAAACATCCAAACACCTTTAGGAATTGAGGCCGCGCGGTTCCTTGATCACCTGCCGCGTCGACCAGGTGCGCGGCGTATGACCGCTGATTTCGGTGCCGGCTTCATGGCTGAAGCGGCGGTTCCAGATGGTGGCGCTGAGCGAAACGAACGCCACCGTCCAAAAAGCGGCGGTGAAATCGGCAAACTGGGGCACGTGATGGCCACGCAGCACCATGGCGCCTTGCAGCGCGGCGGCGCCGGCGCAAATGCCCATCGACAGCATCAACTGCTGGAAGGTGGTGTAAAAAGTGGTGGCGCGGGCCATGCGATCCTGGCCGATCTCGTCATAGGCGATGGTGTTGTAGCCGGTGAACTGGATGGACATGAAAAATCCGGCCACCAGCATCATCACAAACATCAGGGGAAAGGGCCAACCGGGCCGGAACAAGCCGCAGAGAAAATAGCCGGCGCTGCAAAAAAATCCATTGAACATCAGGGTATCGCGAAATCCGAAACGGCGCAGAACCAGCGGCGCCACCGGCTTTGCGGCGATGGAGCCCACGGCGGTGGCCAAGGTCATCAGGCCGGACTGGGCGGCGGAAAGGCCGAAGCCCAGCTGCATCATCAAGGGCAGAAGATAGGGATGGGCGCCCTGGGTCAGGCGGGTGATGGCGCCCGCAACCACCGAGATGCCGAAGGTGGGGATCCGCATCAGCGAGATATCCAGGATGGGATCGCGCACGACGCGTGCGTGATAGATATAAAGCGTGCCCAACAGCGCCCCGATGGTCAAAAAGGACAAAGCCAGGGCGAACGCGCCGTCATGGCTGACAAGTTCGAAGCCGAACAGGAGCAGGCCCAAGGACAGGCTGGAAAGGAAGATGCCTTTATAGTCGGTCTTTTCCGGCACCTCGCCCTTGGTATTGGCGATAAAGAGACTGACCAGCACGATACCGAGCAGGCCGATGGGAAGGTTGATATAAAAAATATACCGCCAGGAATGCAGATAGGTGATGATCAAGCCGCCGACCGGCGGTCCCATGATCGGCCCCACCACGGCGGGAATAAGCACCCAGCTGCTGGCCTGAATCAGGTCGCGCTTTTCCACGCTGCGCATCAAAACCAGCCGGCCCACCGGCATCATCAAGGCGCCGCCGACGCCTTCGACAAAACGCGCCGCCACCAGGAAGGCGACATTGGGGGCATTGGCGCAGGCAATCGAACCCATCAGGAAAATCACGATGGCGGCGCGGAACACGGTGCGGGCGCCGAACCGGTCGGCGATGCGGCCCGATACCGGAATGAAGACCGCCAGGCTGATCAAATAAGATGTCAGGGCGATGGAAAGGCTGGGCGCGGAGACGCCCAATTCGCGCGCCATGCTGGGCAAGGCGGTGGCCAGTACCGTGCTGTCCAGGGTCTCCATGAACAGGGCGGCGCCGACGATCAGCGCAATGGTGCGGAAATGAGGTTTTGGAGCACCGGATTCGGGCATGGCCCATCCCGTTTAGGCCCGGCCAGTCCATGGCGCAAGAGTTGGGTTTTCAAGGGTTTTAGGGGCATTTCGTCCCCGCCCCGCCATCGCTATAAAGGCCCGGAAATGACCCTCAAGGACGAATATGACCAGGCCGTCGCCGCCCACCGCGGCGGCGCGCTTGGAGAAGCGGAGCGGCGCTACCGCAGCTTGCTGGAGAAAGCCCCCTCCAGCGTCGCCACCCGCCATATGCTGGGTGTACTCAGGGCGCAATCCGGCGACGCGGCCGAGGCCTTGGAGCTGATTGGCGGCGCTCTGTCCCTAAAGCCGGATGCGCCGGATATCCTGTTCAACTATGCCAAGATTTTGCGGGACTGCGGCCGGCTGGAAGAGGCGCTGGCCGCCTATGACCGGGCGCTGCAGGCAAGACCCGACTATGCCGCCGCCAGGGGCGCCCGCGCCGAGGTCCTCAACCTTCGGGGCAATTCCTTAAGGGATCTGGGACGCCTGACAGAGGCGCTCGCCTGCTACGACAGCGCCTTGGCCGATGTGTCCAGCTATCCCGATGCCCTGAACAACCGCGGCGTGGCTTTGTGGGGGCTGGGACGCTTTGAGGAGGCGCTGGCGGGCTTGGACGCGGCGCTGGCGCTTAAGCCGGACTATGTCGAAGCCCATTACAATCGCGGCAATGTGCTGCGCGACCTGCTGCGGCTGGATGAAGCCAAGCAGAGTTTCGACCGCGCCATAGAAATCGATCCCGCCTTCGCGCCCGCCTATCGCAACAAGGGCTTCTGCGCCCTGCTGCAAGGAGACTTTGCACAAGGTCTGCCGCTTTATGAATGGCGCAAGCGTCTCAACCCGCCCATCGAGGCGCGCATGTATTCCCAGCCGCTATGGGATGGGACACAGGACATCAAGGGAAAAACGGTATTCGTCTATATCGAACAAGGTTTGGGCGACACGATCCAATTCTACCGCTTTGTTTCGCCGCTTCTGGCGCGCGGCGCGCGGGTGATCCTGTCGGCGCAGGACAGCCTGCTGCGGCTTCTGGAGCAGGCCCGTCCCAAGGTCGAGCTGATTGCAAGCAGCGCGATCCCCGCTTCCTTCGACTATCACATCCCCTTGATGAGCCTGCCTTTGGCGCTGGGGCTGACAGCCGATGCGATTGCGGATCCGGGTCCCTATTTGGCGGCCGATCCGCTGAGAGCGGCGCAATGGAAGGGCCGGATAGGCGAAAAAGGCTTTAAAATCGGCATTTCCTGGCAGGGCGCGCGCGGCGGCGTGACCAGCCGTGCCATGACGCTGGACTGTTTTCACGGGCTTTCCCGCCTTCCCGGCGTGCGGCTGATCAGTCTGCAAAAAGGCTTTGGCAGCGAGCAGCTGGCGGGCCGCGCATGGGTGGAAGTCTTGCAAGGCTTTGATGAGGGAGCGGACGCGTTCCTCGACACCGCCGCGGTGATCGCCAATCTGGATCTGGTGATCACTTTGGATTCGGCGGTGGCGCATCTGGCCGGCGCCTTGGGCCGTCCGGTGTGGGTCGCCTTGAAACAGACGCCGGACTGGCGCTGGTTCCTGGGCCGCGGCGACAGTCCATGGTATTCCGGCATGCGCTTGTTCCGCCAAGCCAAGGACGGCGATTGGGCCGGGGTCTTTGCCGAGATGGAATCGCAGGTAGCCAGATGACCGCCGACATGCCTTACGTTCCGGTCTCGTGGGGCGAATTGCTCGACAAGATCGTCATTCTGGAGATCAAGACGGAGCGCCTGACCGATCCCCAGGCCTGTGCCAACGCGATGCGGGAATTGGCGCTGCTGCGCGAGGCCGCCGAGCCCGTCATGGCAAGCGGCCAGGCTGCCCGCCCGATGGCCCGCCTCAAACTGGTGAACCAAAGCCTGTGGGATATCGAAGACCGTATCCGCGACCATGAACGGGCCGGCGATTTCGGCCCCGGCTTTGTCGAATTGGCGCGATCCGTCTACCGCTGCAACGACGAACGGGGCGCCCTGAAGCGCGAGATCAACCTGGCGCTCGGCTCGGCCTTGATCGAAGAGAAGAGCTACAAGCCTTATTGAGCTTGGGCCAGGCCCGCCTTCCGCCGATCTGCGCATAACCCAAAAGAAAAAGGGCCCTTCTTGCGAAGGGCCCCTGATCTTGGCTTGCGATGCGCTTAGTTGTTGAAGCGCACGCCGATGCGGAACATGCGGCCGACAACGTCGTACAGGGTGTTGTTGGCGTTCTGGCCACCGGTATCCGGCGGACGGGTGTTCGCGATATTGTCGATCTTGCCGTACAGCTGGGTCTTGTCGCTGACGTTCCAGTTCGCACCAACGTCCAGGTACAAGATCGACGAGACCTTGTTGAAGTTGATGGTCGGGCTCTGGGTCGTCGAGACCGGGCAGGTGCCGGGAGCGCAGACGATGGTGTTGCGGTTGGTGAACACACCGCCCGAATACCAGCGTTCCGTCAGGTTGATGCCCCAGATGTCGTTCTGGTAGCTCTGGGTTTCCTGCAGCTTCCAGTTCAACACGTTGAAGTTGGTGTTGTACTGGCTGCTGTTGCCGCCGCCGCCCAACGCACCGGTGATTTCCACGTTACGCTGGGTTCCGGGGATACCGGAGTCCACGAGGAACTTGCTGGTGTGGGTGACCAAGGACCGCAGGACGAAGCTGCCGGGGACGTCGTAGTCCTGCAGATCGAACTGATAGCTGGCTTCCAGGTCGAAACCGTCGGTGATGATGCTGCCGAAGTTGAAGACCTTGGACTGAACCGAGGTGATGCCCGGCTGGCCGATCGCGACAATGTGCGGGGCCGTGAGAGCGTAGTTGACGCCGTCGGAGGTGGTGATGGCGTCCTGCTGGCAGAAGGTGGTGAAGCCTTGGAAGCAAAGGTTCGTGACCTGCTGCAAGCCCAACGACACGATCGGGCCCTTAACCGCGATGCGGTAATAGTCGATCGAGGCCTGGAAGCCGGGGATGAAGTCCGGCTGCCAGACAAAGCCCGCCTGCGTGGTCTGGGACTTTTCAGGCTTCAACAGCGAGTTACCGACGTTGTTCTGGCGAACCTGCTGGCCATTACACTGTCCGGCAGAGGTAGGTCCACCCGGGGTGCCGATCAGCGCCGTGCAGAACTCGTTGTTGATGCTGCCGTTCAGGCCCGAGGCCGGGAAGAACAGTTCCGACAGGTTGGGGGCACGAATGTCGCGCGACTGCAGGGCGCGGAAACGCACGCCGGGGATCGGGGTTTCCCAAGTCAAACCGACCTTCCAGGTGTTGGCGTCGCCGGCGGTGGAGTAGCGGGCGTGACGGCCGCCGATATCCAGGTCCATCTTGCCCCAGAAGGAGTCGTTGAGGAGCGGGATACCGACTTCCAGGAACACTTCGTTCACGTGATAGGTACCACGGCCGTTGTGGTAGTTACCCGCGTTCCAGGCGCCCAGACCGGAGCTGTTGCCCGCGGGTCCACCGAAGGTGGTGAGACCGCAGTCAATGAACGGATCGGTGCAAGGCATGTTGACGGTAGCCGGGGTCGAGGCCGAGATACCGGCCGAGTAGGGGTCGGCACGCTGGCTGAAATGCTCTTCGCGGTATTCGTAACCCGCCGCAACCGCGACCGGACCGGCCCAGCTGTCGATCGGCGAACCATTGACCGAGAAGCTGAAGGCTTCCTGGCGGTTGGTCTGGATCGAGGTCGGTCCAA
>CBHTTW010000186.1:0-5622 GCA_966096025.1 uncultured Alphaproteobacteria bacterium
TGTCGTCCTTGCCGTTCTTGGCATCGCGGCCATTGCCGCAGATCCAGACATTGTCCTTTGTGTCGACCGCGATGCCGTGCTCCTGGACGGGCCAGTCGAATTTGGCGCGCTCCGCGTCGCTCATCGCATAGGGTCCGCCCCAGGCCCGGATGAATTTGCCTTGGGGATCAAATTCCAAGACCGAGGGCGCGGGAACGCCTGACGCCTCCTGCGGCGGTTCATCCAGTTGCGGAACGATAGAGCGGGGCCGCGAAAGCACCCAGACATTGCCGTGACTGTCGACGGTGAGGCCCGCGATCTGGCCGAAGAAATAGCCGTTCGGCATTTCCTTGGGCCAGTTGGGATCAAGCTTGAATTTTGGTCCGGTGGCGGCCGTGGCCGGAACGGCGGCAAAACCCGTCAGAGCAAGCGCTAAAAAGATTGCCGGCTTCATGATTGTTTCTCCCTTTTATTTTTTGGCGGGCCTTTTTGCGCAGCATGCCATAGCGAAACGTGGAAATACATATTGCAGCGCGGCTTCACGCGCGGCGGACAATATCGAAGGCGCAGGAAAGCCTTTTGTCACCGGAGGTAAACGGCACCGTGCCGTGCCACATGTAAGACGGGAACAGAACCAACAGGCCCGGCTCGGGCTTTATCAGATGCTCCGGCGACAGAGGCGGCGCTGTCGGCGGACCGGGCTCGCCGAATTTGAGAAAGCCTTGCGAACCTTGCAGGTCTTTGGGTACCCGGACATAGAAGGCCGAGGAAATCCACCCTTCGGGATGGACATGATTGATGTGAAATCCGCTGCTGTTCAGGCGCACCGACCAGGCGCCGGCGATCGCGTAATTCTGTTCGCCCGCGCCGATGGCGGCGATATGCCGGCGGATCGGCGCATCCAGCGCGCCGAACAAAGCGTGGATGGGGCCGTCCGGATAATCGGCGAGATTGCGCATGGTCTGGCTGCCGTGACGCAAGGATTGGCCCACCGGATGGGTGAGCGGTCCGTGGAGATCCTCCAGCGCGTGGCCCAGATCATCAAGATAGGCATCCAGACTGCTCCAGCCTTGGGGCGGATCGATGCGGTAGGTCCCGACCAACCGGTCATAATCATACAGCGCGCGGTAGCGCGGGTCGCCCGCCAGACGCCAAGCCGCCGCCAGCAAGGCGGTGGCATGCTGATCGCGCGGACGCGCCGCCTGCAAGGCTTGCGCGCGCATCACCGCCTGCTGAGCGCGGCCCAAAGCCAGGTCGGCCTCGATTTCCGTTTTGGCGCGGGCCGCCGGTGTGGCCCCGGCTGGAGCCGCCGCCAGGTGCCGGTCCGCGGCCTGCGGATCGATTCCGAGCGCCGCCCGCGCGGCCAAAATGTGCAGCGAGGGATCGTGCGCGGCAGCGCCCGCGGCCAATTCATAACCCGCTTTCTCCTCGCCCGCGCCTTGCAACAGATTGACGGTGATGGTGACGATCTCGGCGGTCTGCGGCGCGGCAGCCAGAGCAGCGCGCGCCTTTGCCAGATCGCCACTTTGCATCCAGAGCAGTTCGGCCAGTTCGCGGTGACCTTGGGGCGAGGCCGGATCGCGTTTTATTGCCGCGCGCCAAGCTTCTTCGGCTTCGGCAAAGCGGTTCTGCCGGCTCAAAATTCGTCCCAATAGAAGATGGCAGTGCGCATCGTCCATGCCCAAAGCGATGGCGCGGCGCACCGCCGCTTCGGCTTCCGCGTCCTTGCCCAAGCGGTTGGAAATCGAGGCCAGGGCGAATTGCGCACCGCCGTCGTCCGGCGCCAACGCAACCGCCCGGCGCAGCTGCTGCTCGCAACCGGAAAGATCGCCCAATTGGTGCAGGATCAGGCCCAGCAGGCTGCGCAGCGGCGCGCCATCCTGGCCCGCGGCAAGCGCCTGGTTCAGGATATTGCGCGCATCAAGGGCTTGTCCGCGATCGAGCAGATACCGGGCCTGGTCCAAGGCCGTTTGCGCGCCAGACCACAATTCAGCCGCCCGAACTCGATCTGGGACCGGAGGTGGTGGCCGGGGGCCTTTTGATGCCGCCGGTGGGCGCATTGGGATATTTGACGCCGAGCTGTTCGAGATAGCTGCCGTATTTTTTGGAGTCGTAATAATAGGGCTCCATCAACGGGCGCATCTTGACCATCAAATCGTCGTTGACGTGAATGGCCGGAACATCGCTGGCGGTCAGCATCGGATCGTAATGGTCGAACTTCTGCTGATCGGTATCGAAATATTTCTTCGCCTCGACCAGAACCCCAGGCGTGGTCATCAGGTCCAGCACCGTCAAAGCCACCGCCTTGGCGCCGGCAACGGTGCCCTTGTGGGCGATGGGTGTCGCCATCGCCATGGCCGCCGTCACATTGTGGGCGATGGTGCCCGGAATATTGGCGGGATAGCGCACGGTGATGGTGGGAACGGTCCACATGATATCACCGATATCGTCCGAACCGCCGCCCGTGGGCGTGCGTTCCTCCGCGGGAGGCCAGGCTTTGAGCGGCGCAACCTTGTCGCGCAACGGTTGGAGCTTGAAGCCTTGGGTTTCCTGCACCGCCCGCGCGAAGGCCTGATCGTCGGCGCTCCATTTGGGCATGCCCACCAGCTCGATATTGGCCTGGGCGGTTTCGGCCAGCGGCTTGTTGCCGAAATTGGGCGCGGCGGTGCCCAAAACTTTGCGGGTGACGGTCGTATCGGTGGCCATGGCCGCGGCATCGGCGATCTTGTTGCCGATGCTCCACAGCTCGCGCACCAATTTGAAGCTATGATCGCGGAAATAATACCAGCTTGAGGCGGTGCCCGGCACGATATTGGGCTGGCCGCCGCCATCGGAAATCACATTGTGCGAGCGTTGCGAGAGACCCAGGTGCTCGCGGCGGAACTGCCAGGCCACGTCCATGATCTCGGCGGCGTCGAGCGCGCTATGACCGTCCCAGGGATCGCCGGCGGCGTGTGCCGTCTTGCCGTGGAAAGTATACTCCACCGACACCATGCCATTGCTGCTGGGGCCATAGGCGGTCGAGAAGTCATTGGAGACATGGGCGAAAATGCAGGCATCCACGCCCTTGAAAAGCCCGTCGCGCACATAAAAGGCCTTGCTGCCCAGCAATTCCTCGGCAATGCCGGGCCAGATCATCAGCCGTCCGGGAATATGATTTTTCTCCATCTGCGCCTTGGCCGCCAAGGCCGCGGCGATGATCAAAGGCATGCCGGAATTATGGCCTTCGCCATGACCCGGCGCGCCCGGCACCAAGGGCTCGATCTTGGGATTGCCGGGAATCTGCGAGACGCTGCGCAGATCATCCAAGTCACTGCCCAGCGCGATCAGCGGCCCGCCCTCGCCCCAGGTCGCGGTCCAGGCGGTGGGAATACCGGCCACGCCCTTGGTGATCTTGAACCCGTTCTTGGCCAGGATGGCGGTGAGATAGTCGCTGGTGCGGAATTCCTGAAAGCCCGGCTCGGCATAGCTGAACACCGTGTCCACCATCACCTGGACCTGTTTGGCCTGGGCATCGATATTGGCGATCGCCTGCTGTTTCATTTCGGCCGGCGCCGCGGCGAATGCGGGCGAAAGCATGGAACCCGACAACAACAATGCGATCAATTTGCCAGCGTGACTCATGTTGCTCTCCGCTGAATGGGGGCCTTAACGTTTGGGTTGGCGCACCGCGATGATGGATATCTGCTCACCGGTCGCGGTTTTCTGGTCGAAACTGTTCTGCAGGCTGGTGCGGGTCGGGAATATGTCCTTGAAGAACGTACCATAGAGCGTCTGCACCTTCTCCAGATCCTTGATGTCGCGGACATAGACGATGGATTGGACCACGTCGGGGAAATCCATGTCGGCTTCTTCCAGATTATCCAGCAGATTGCGCATGGTCTGGCGCAGCTGCAGCTCGACATCCTGGGTGACAATGCCCTGGCCCGGAATGAATCCGCTCTTGCCCGACATATAATAAGTATCGCGGTAGATAATGCCCGGGCTGGCGGTGGGGCTGGGCGGCATGTTCCTGGGCCGGATCGATTTGCGCTGGGACAAGTCGGCGCCTGCTATGGCGGTGAAGACGATGTGCGCGCCTTGCGGCAATTGGGCAACCTCGATGGTGCCGCGGCCCGGCGTGTTGCCGAACTCAAAATAGCTCGCATAGATCTTGTTCATCGCCGTCACGCGCGCCTGTTGCGGCTGGCCGTTATGGGCGATCACGCCGGTGGTTCCCTGAGGTCCCGACGCATCGGGGCTGGCCATATAGGGATTGGTCCACACCACATTGGCATGTGTCATGTTGGCCGCCTTCAGCACGGCGCCGACATTGTCCAAACTCTGTTTCACTTCATCGGCATAATCGGCCGGCAGCTTGCCGGTCGCCGGATCGGCGCCGCTCTGAGCCGATATATAAAGAACGTCGTCCGCTTGAATGCCGGCGGGATCGATGCGGCGGCCCTGTTTCCATCCCGCCGGGGTGATGACCTGGCGTTTGGCGCTGCCGGCCACGGCAATGGCATTGATCTGGATTTTCTGTCCGCCGGGAAGATTCGCCGCCACCAGCACGGTGCGGGCCGGGGGATTGGCGCCGATCATTTTCCAATAAACATCGTTCATCGCCGCGATGTCCTCCAGCCTGGTGACATAGACCTGCACCCAGACCAGATTGCCCATATCCATGCCCGCAGCCTGAAGAACCTCGCGCGTTCGGGTCAGAGACTGGGCCGCTTCTTGCGGAAAGGATGCCGGCAGACTGCCATCCGCATTGCGCCCATCCTGGGCTGCCACATACAGCGTCTTGCCCGCCAGCAAGCCGGAGCTGGAAACCGGACCGGCGCCGCGGCCTTCCACCTTTATCACTTTGTAGGCACCCCCTGACGGCTGCGCCTGTGCGGGCAATGGGGCGCACAGCATGCCGAGCGCGAAGAGCAGGATTTTTGCGGTCAGATCCAGTCTGGTGGAGTTCATCTGTTTCCCGGCGGTTGGCGCGCAGCATCCGCCGCGGCCACGGCGCTGTCCAGTCAGCCCTTCCGGTCTGCGGCAAAGAAACCGCCTCTTGGAAACCGACGCATGCAAACTGGGTGCAAAGAAAAAGGCCCCCGTTTTGCGGGGGCCTCGTTCTTGGTCGCAAGGGAGTTCGGATCAGTTGTTGATCCGGACGCCGAAGCGGAACATGCGACCGATCACGTCGTAAAGGACCTGGTTGTTGTCCTGACCACCGATATCCGGCGGCCTGGTGTTCGCGACGTTGTCGATCTTGGTATAGAACTGGGTGTTTTCGCTGTAGTTATAGTTGAACCCGACATCCAGGTAGAACATCGAGCTGACCCGGTTGTAGTTGATGGTCGGCGTCTGGATGGTCGAGCCAGGGCAAGTGCCGATGGCGCAGACCAGGGTGTTGCGGTTGGTGGTGATACCGCCCGACAGCCAGCGTTCCGTCAGGGTCATGCCCCAAACGTCATTCTGGTAACTCTGGGTCTGCTGCAACTTCCAGTTCAGGATGGCGCCGCCGTAACCGTTGTAGGTCGAACCGTTGTTACCGGCCGAGACGTTACCGACCAGCTCGGAATTACGCTGGGTGCCCGGAACGCCCGAGTCCAGAATGTACTTGCTGGTGTGGTTGACCAAGGACCGCAGCACGAAGGTGCCGGGAATGTC
>CBHTTW010000187.1:0-5612 GCA_966096025.1 uncultured Alphaproteobacteria bacterium
ACATCTTCAACGACAAGGTGCTGCTGGCGACGCCGGAAACCGCCACCGACGACGATTATGCGCGCATCGAAAGCGTGGTGGCGCATGAATATTTCCACAATTGGACCGGCAACCGCATCACCTGCCGCGACTGGTTCCAGCTTTCCCTGAAAGAGGGACTGACGGTCTTTCGCGACCAGAGTTTTTCCGGCGACGAACGCAGTCACGGGGTGCAGCGCATCCAGGACGTGCGCGCCCTGCGCGGCCGGCAATTCGTGGAAGATGCGGGGCCCCTGGCCCATCCGGTGCAGCCGCAAAGCTATATCGAGATCAACAATTTCTATACCGCGACCATCTACGACAAGGGCGCGCAGGTCATCGCCATGCTCAGGACCTTGGTCGGTGCGGAGGGCTACCGCAAAGCCACCGACCTGTATTTCGCGCGCCATGACGGCCAGGCCGCGACGGTTGAAGACTGGGTCAAATGTTTCGAAGACACATCGGGCCGCGATCTCGGCCAATTCCGGCTCTGGTACAGCCAGGCGGGCACGCCGCAGATCGAGGCGCGGGGACAGTATGATTCCGCCGCGCACACCTACACGCTGGATGTGACGCAATCCCTGGCCCCCACGCCGGGCCAGCCGGAGAAAAAACCGATGCACATTCCGGTGCGCATCGGCCTGGTGGGAAACAGCGGCACCGCACTGCCGCTGACCTTGGACGGCGAGAACCAGGCAGGGCCCCTGACGCGGGTGCTGGAGCTGACGCAGAACAGCCACCGCTTTGTCTTTACCGGCGTCGCGGAAGAGCCCTTGCTGTCCTTGGGCCGCGACTTTTCCGCCCCGGCGATCTTCCGCACCCAGCAAAGCCGGCGCGAGCGCGCCATCCTGATGGGCAAGGACAAGGACGCCTTCAACCGCTGGGAGGCGGGCCAGACCCTGGCGGCCGAAATCATGCAGGGGCCCGCGGCCAATGGCGACTATATCGCGGCGATCGGCGATGTTTTGGCGCTTGCCGAGGAAGATCCCGCCTTCGCCGCCCAGATGCTGATGCCGCCCACCGAGAATGAGTTGGCGGCCAAGAAAACCCCGGTCGATCCGGTCGCCATCCATCTGGCGCGGCGCGCCTTGGTCCATGCCATCGCGCGGGCGCATCAAAACCGCCTGGCCCAACTCTATGAGCATATGCGCGATGCCGGCGATTTCAGCCCCGACGCCAAATCGGCCGGCCGCCGCGCCTTGCGCAATGCCTGTCTGCGCTATCTCACCGCCGATGACGATGAAGCGGCGGCAGGGCTGGCCGATGCGCATTACCGCAGCGCGGACAACATGACCGACATGATCGCCGGGCTGGCGGCCTTGACCCGCATGGAGTCGCCGCTGCGCGACACGGCCTTCACCCACTTCCATGACCGTTTCAAGAAGGACGCATTGGTCTTGGACAAATGGATGAGCCTGCAGGCGGGCTCGCCCTTGCCCGATACGGTGACGGCGGTGCGCCAGTTGATGAAACATCCGGCCTTCGACATCAAAAATCCCAACCGCGTGCGCGCCCTGGTGGGCGCCTTCAGCGTCAATCATCTGCGTTTCCACAAGGATGACGGCTCGGGCTATCAGCTGGTGGGCGAGGTCATTCGCACCCTGGATGCGATGAATCCCCAGGTCGCGGCCCGCATGGCGGGGGCATTCGAAAGCTGGCGCCGCTACGACCCCGCCCGGCAGGGTCTGATGCGCGCCGAACTGAAAGCCATCAACAGCCTGTCCGGCATCTCGCCCAATCTGTTTGAAGTCACGGGCAAAATGCTCGACTGAGTCACGCACCGATTCTCAGGTCCGCCTCCACCTTGCGTGCGCAAGCACGCTTAAGGGGGAGGTGGTTTCAGCGAGCGAAGGCGACCGACAGAGAGCCGAGCGGAAGCTGAAACCGGAGGGGGTAAAATAAGCCATACTCATCCTTGCGCGAATCACCGCGCGAGTGGGGAGCAATGGCCCAGGCGACAACACGCCCCTGGTACAGGCCGGACGGCGCATTTGCCGCCGTCCTGCAGCGCCCGCTCGCCCGCCGCCTGACGCGCGATGCCCGTTTCACCATCCCGATCTGCATCGTGCTGATCTGCGGCTCCTTCACCGCCGCCGCCCTGCTGCAGATGCGGCTGGACCGCAGCCACGCCCTGGCCCAGGCCGCCGGTTTTGAAAGCGAGCGGGTGAAGAGCGTGGCGCAGAATACCGGCCGCACCTTGGATCGCTATGCGCGGCTGGGCACGGTGTTCGCCGCCTCCCCGCAGCAATTTCGCAGCGCCGAGCTGGGACGGGCCGAGCCCGCGATCCGCGATATCGGTGTGTGGGACGCGCTGGGCAATTACCAGGCGCGGCTGCGGGCGGCCGATACGCCGATGGCAAAGCCGCAATTTACCGGCGCGCGCACCAGCTTTCCCGGCGGCTTGGCGTTCCGCGACGGCAATCACACCGTCGCCGTCCTGTTCGATCCCGCCAGCGTCGATCTGGGCTCGCACCGCACCACCTTGCTGCCGCTGAACGGGCTTCGCGCCGCCGACGGCGCGCTGTCCGCCCCCGTCCCGGGCTGGCCCCTGGCGGTGATGACCCGTGTGGATGAGAAGAACGCGCTGGCGAGCTGGGTCCAGACCTTGCCGCTTTATCTGTTCGTGATCCTGGGACCGGCTTTGGTCGGCGGCTGGCTGGCGGCCCTGTTCGTGGGCGCCTTCGAGCGTCACGCCAAGGCGTCGCAAGCCATTCGCGCCCTCAAATCCACCCGGCCCGTCGAAGCCAAGCTGATGGTGCGCCTGGCCAATGCCGAGCGCGGCGCGATGGAAGCCTTGCGCTCCAAGTCCGAATTCATCGCCCATATGAGCCATGAACTGCGCACCCCCTTGAACGCGGTGATCGGCTTTTCCGAAATCATCGCCCAGGAATTCTACGGACCCGCCGGCCATCCCAAATATGGCGAATATGCCCGCGACATCGGTCACGCCGGACGCAACCTGCACGCCAAGATCGGCGACATATTGGAATTCGCCAATATCGAGGCCGGCCGCCATCCCCTGGACGAGGAAGCGGTGGAGCTTTCGGCCCTGGCCCAGGCTTGTGTGGACGAACAGGAGGGCCGCGCCTTTTCCCGCCGCATTTCCCTGGCGCTCGCCTTTCGGGAGGAAGGCCATGTGCGCGCCGATTCCCGCGCCGTGCGGCGCATCCTCAACAATCTTTTGACCAACGCCCTCACCTATACCGGCGAGGGCGGCATCGTGCGCGTCGATGTCCGTTTCGATGAAGGCGCCGGCATCGTCACCCTCAGCGACAGCGGCATGGGCTTCACCGCCAAGGAGGCTGCCAAGGCCGGCAAGCCCTTCCAGCGTTTCGACCGCAACGGCACGGTGACCGGCGCGGGGCTGGGGCTGGCCATCGCCATGGAACTGGCGCGGCGCATGGGCGGGACCATGCAGCTTGCCGGCGGCGGGGAAGCCGCCCGGGGCGCGATCATGGAATTGCGGCTGCCCCGGTTATGAGAGGCGCGCCTGATGCGCTTCTGGGCCTGCTGCTGGCGGTCCTGCCCGTTTTGCCGGCTTGTGCCCAAGCCGACCCCAACTATCAGGTGACGGTCAACGGCCCCGGCGGGGTGGAAATCCGCTTTCATGGCCTCAGCCTTCACAGCGTGCAGGCCGACGACAATCAGAATGCCTTGGCGCTCAATTTTCGCCGGCCGGTGGATGGGGCGCTGTTCGACCGCCTGGCGCATGAGCTGCCACTATGGATCGCCATGGCCTATGCCAATTTCGACAATGGCGTGATCCGCGGCAACCGGGCCGTCAATTTCCTGGTCCGCAGCGAAGGCGATGGCTTTGTGCTGCGCTTTATTCCCCGCGGGCGTTCGGAACCTGCCCTGGCTCAGACCGGTCAGGCCCCCATACGCGGCAGTTACGCCGGTTTGTAAAACCGTCCTTGTGGATTTTCCTGCGCTGCGACTACCCTGTACTTCGCGTTTGTGGAGTGAAGGGCATGAAGACAGGCTGGCGCATTCTTCCCTTGGCCTTGGGCGGTCTGGCCGCCGCTTTGGTCCTCGCCGCCTGCGGCAAGAGCGGCAGCGGACCCGCCACCCTGTTTCAATGGCAGGATTATACCGCGCCCGCCTTTTATGCCGAGTATGAGAAGGCGTTTGGCGAAAAGCCCGCCACCACCATTTTCGCCGACGAGGACGAGGCCTTTTCCAAGATGCGCGCCGGCTTCAAGCCGGACGTGATGGGGCCCTGTCTCTACAGCCTGCCGCGCTGGAAGGAGGCGGGCCTGCTGCAACCCATCGACACAGCCAAGCTCAAGAACTGGAACAAGCTGCCGCCTGCTTTGCGCGAACTGCCGGGAATTTCCGCCGGTCCGGGCAAGGTGTGGTTTGTGCCGCATTACTGGGGCAACACCTCGCTCACCATCCGCACCGACCTGGCGCCAGAATATGCCAAATCGCAAAGCTGGGACATTCTGTTCGACCCCAAATATAAGGGCCGGGTATCGGTGCTGGACGGCGCCGATGACGTGGTGCCCTTCGTCGCCCACATGATCGGGATCGATGCCTATAAAATGAGCGAGGCGGACTGGGGACGCGTCCAGGCCAAGCTGCGCGAGCTGGTGCCGCAGCTGCGTTTCGTCTCGGCCGACAACAGCGCCCTGGCCCAGGGCCTGGCGAGCGGCGAGATCGTGGCGGCGATGAGCTGGCGCACCACCTTTGCGTCCCTGAACCGCGAGAAAAAGCCGGTGGCCTATCTCAATCCGCCGGGCGGCATTTTCACCTATGTCTGCGGGTTGGTGATGCACAAGGACCCGTCGAATGAGGAAAAGGCGCTGGCGCTGATCGATGCCGGCATCGCCGATTCCGCCGCGGTCTATATGATCACCACCATCGGGGACGAGCCCGCCAATATCGAGGCGATGAAGGATGTTCCCGACAGCGTATTCGAAACCCTTGGCGTGCCCCGCGACCTGGAGACTTTCCTCAAGAGCGGCATCTTCCAGCAGCCCTTGCCCAACAAGGAGAAGATCGTCAGCGCCTGGACGGAGATAAAGGCGGGGGTGCAGTAGAACTTCTTGTCATGCCCGCGAACGCGGGGATAACAAAAAAAGAAAAAGGGCCGGAGAATCGCTTCTCCGGCCCTTCTAATTTCTGCGAGAGACAGTCTTAGACCACGCCTCTTTTATGCTCGCCGACAACCACGCGGCCCGGCTCGAAAGCGCGCTTAAAGACTTCCAGCGCCTTGCGGGGTTCGGCATCGCCGCACATGAAAACGTCGAAGGCCGCGAAGCCCTTTTCCGGCCAGGTGTGGACGGAGATGTGGCTTTCCGCCAGCACCGCCACGCCGGAAATGCCGCCGCCGTCTTCGAACTTGTGCAGGTGGATATGCAGCAGGGTCGCGCCCGCTTCATTCACCGCATCGATCAGGGCGGTTTCGATCCGCTCGCGATCGTCCAGACCCTTGGCTTCCCAAAGGTCGATGATCACATGGCTGCCCGCATAGGACAGGCCGTTCTTGGTGATGAAGTGATCCTTCTGGTCGTCATTGGAAGGGGTCACGACAACAGGCCGCGGCGCCTTGGCGGCGCGGGGTTTGATTTCCTTTTGCGGGACTTTGTTCG
>CBHTTW010000188.1:0-5586 GCA_966096025.1 uncultured Alphaproteobacteria bacterium
ACCTATGACCTCTGCCTTCGGAGGGCAGCACTCTATCCAGCTGAGCTACGGGTGCGTCTTTGTCGGTCGCGCCGGACGTGCCCTGCGCGGCCTTGCAGCCGCTCCGGGTCGCCGGTCGCTCCCGGACGCTATAAAGAAAACGGGCCCGCCTTGCAAAGCGAGCCCGTTTTCCATCTAAAAATCAGGGACTTCAGCCTTTTCCCGCCAGCATCGGCAAATGCTCGGCCAAGTGCGCCAGAGCCTTGCCCGGGTCCATGCCCAGGGCGCCGGCGATTTCCTGAATATGCTCCGAGGTCAGCGCGCCCTTGAGTTGATCCACGCTGATCGGCAGGCCCCGGCCGTCACCGGTCCAGGATGAAACCAGATGCCCAAGCCCGGAACCATGGAGTTGGTCCAGCACTCCGGACATTCCGCCCAGCGAAGAGCCCTGCAGCACATTGTTGAGGATACCCTGTGCGCCACCTTCGGCGCCTTCCAGCAGCGCGCCCTTGGCGGCGCCCAGTGCGTCATCCAGCAAACCCATCATTGCCTCCCGGTAGGTACGGTTTCGACTTTACATCCAGCTCGCGACGCCGCCATGACCGGAACAGGTTCCCTGCCGGCTCTTGTAAGCGACGGTGGTGCCGTCCTTGCATTTGGCATGACCACCCGGCGCGGCCATGGTCATGGAACCGCCTGCGGCCGGTTTGGCGGTCATCGCCATGGAAGACGCGCCGCCTTTCAAGCAGCTGCTCATATAGTCGGTATGCTTGGTCTTGGCCTTGTCGGCTGCCGACATCGCATTCCAGTTGGCAGCACAAGTTTTCATGGCGGTTTGTTGCGGTGTGGTGGCGGCGCCGGCAGGAACGATAAGGGCGGCAGAAATCAGTAAGGCGGCGAAAACGGCATGAATGCGCATGGAATTTCTCCCGGTTGATGTGCCCGCCACGATTGTCGGCTCACCCACAAAGGGTTCAAGCGGGATTCGCATAGATGACGTGGAATTAACCGCCTGCGAAAAAGGCCGTGATTGCATCCAGCGCCTTTGCGGCGTCGCTGACCGGCGGCAAGATTGTGATTGCGGCTTGCGGAAGCTTTTCCTGAATTCTGAGATTGCCACCGTCAACAGCCAGGGAACTCATCAGGGACATCACGGCCAGCTCCCGCACGTGCGAGAGGTCTTCGGTCGCCACCGCTCCCAGCATGGTGTGCGGCCAGGCGGCATCGCCCGGCACGCCGGCAAAGCGGGCCGGGTCGAAGGCATGGACCAGGACCAGCCTGGCAGTCTTGGGCGCAGTGACGGTGCCGAGCAATTGCATCAGCAGACCGGTGCCCGCCGCATCATGGCCCACCACCAGAACCGCCCGCGCCGCATGGCGCGGCCCCAGCGCGGCGCAGTCCATGAACAGCGGTTTGCCGTCCGGCCCCTTGCTGGGGTGCAGTCGCGCCACCGTGTCGATATGGGCTTTTTCACAAGCCGCGATAAAGGCGCGCCGGGCGGCGCGATAGGTCAGGCGGGGGCTTTCGGGATGGGTCGGCATCATTCTAGTTTAGCGCATGACTCTTTTCGGCGCCCTGGAAGATTTGCGGTCCCGTCCCATCGGCGATCAAACCGGCGCACGCGCCGCGCGCCGGGGCTTTCGCACCCGCATCCCGCTCGCGCGCGATTCCGCCCTGTTTGCCGAGGGTGTGGTTGAGGCGCGCGATGTCGGCCTCAAAGGCGAGAATTTCTACGCCGGCAACCGCAACCCGCCCTATTGGCAAAGGATCGAAGGGTCGGTCGAAAAATTGTGGCTGCGGAATTCGGTGGCGGAAAAACTTGCCCGGGTGAATGCGCGCGCGGGCGCGGTGGGACTGGAGCTGTTCCTGTTCGATGCCTGGCGTCCGCGCAGCGTTCAGGCCTATTTCCACGACGTGTGGATGCCGCGCGAACTTCAGCGCCGTGACCCCGGCCTGAAAGGCGCTGCGTTGACCGCGGAGGTTGAGCGCTATTGGGCCGCGCCCTCTGAGTCCGCGGATTCGCCCGCGCCTCATGCCACCGCCTCGGCGATGGATTTGACCTTGCGCTGGAAAGACGGCGATGCCTTGTGGATGGGTTCGCTGTTCGACGATGTGACGGAATTGGCGCATCGCGACCGGTTCGAGGAATTGGCGGCGGAGAATTTTTCTTTTTCCGATGCCGAGGCCCGCGCCAACCGCCGCCTGTTGCATTGGCTGATGACCGAAGAAGGCTTTGCCGGCCATCCCGACGAGTGGTGGCATTTTTCCTGGGGCGATCAGATGTGGGCCGCGCTGACCGGCGCGCCTGCGGCGCACTATGGACTGGCGGTCATTCCAGGACAGGCCTGAAGGCGCCATCCCAGCCATCGCCCGGTGGATTGCGCTCGTAATAAGCGATGCGCGCCAGATGCAGGTCGTACAGCGCCTGGTTGGCGCCCGACAGGCGGCGGCATTGCGCGATCAGATCGCGCGCCACCCGCCAATTCTGTTCGCGGATCGCCTGGAAGATATGATCGTGAAACACCGCAAGGGCGCGAAATTTCGGCGAAGCGCGCACGATCACCCCGCCCATCAGGGCATGCAGCACGATGGGCGCATTGTCCCCACGCGGAATGCAGTCGACTTCCAGAAGCGCGAAATTGCGTTCGGCCAGCCGCCTTGTCTGTTCGGACACGATCAGCGGCGCATGGTAATTGTGCGCCAAGGCGCGGATTCTATGCGCCAGCACTTTGGTCTCGCCCTGAACGCCATAGGCCAGATGACCTTGTCCGCCAAAGCCGCCCGCGACCACGGGACCGCTGGCGATCCCGGCGCTGATCAGGATCGGCGGATCATATTGCGCCGCCTCGGCGATCAACGCCGCCATCGCATTGGCGGCTTCGCAAGCGTGCAGCTCATGCTCGACATCGTCCAGCGGCGCGTTCCAGAAGGCGGCAAAACCGTCGGCGCCCGCCCGCTCGATGGTGCCGCCATGCGCCACCACCTGATCGATCAGCCTCGCCAACAGGCTCTGGGTCCGGCTGGTGAAAGCGGCGGCGTCCTCGCCCGCGACGGTTTCGAATCCACACGCCATATAGGTGACGTTGCGCCATTCTCCCTCCGGTTTCAGCAGCTTGGGGCGGCGCGCGATGGCGTCCAGCACGGCCGGGGGCAAACGATCCGCGAAAGCCATGCGCAACCCGACGCGGGCGAGATGGACGCGATAAAGCCAGGCGGCCATCCCGGCGGCAAAGGCCAGCCCCAGAAACAGCACCGGCGTCGCCGCATCCAGCAACAGGCTCTGCGTGGCGTAGAAGTACCAGGAGCCGAGCCACAGCAGGACCGCGCCCGCCACCGCCAGGACCGCCGACCAGGCCAAACCAAAACGCAGCAAGGCGATGGTCGCCGAGCCCAGCGTCACCAGCAAAAACGCCTCGGCCATGTGCGCCCAGCCCGGGCGGATCACCGCGGTGCCGGAAAGCTGCTCAAACGAGCCGCCGATGGCGGCGCCTGCACCATGTTCATAGGCGCCGAACAGCTGATTGCTCAAAAAGGATTCCAGGCCAAAGCCGTCCGTCAGGATGAACAGCGCGCCCGCCGCCAGCAGCAGGCCAGGGGCCAGCCACAGGCTGAGGGGCCGCATCCAGTTCGTTGATGCCTTTGAGAAATCCATGCCCGCCACAGACTATTATCGTTGCCCGGAGAGGGCAAAGCCTAGTCGGATTGGACGGAGTTACCTACCAAAAGGGGGCTATTTGGACGTAATACGGATGGCGACCTGGGCCAGGAGTATCTTGGCGCCCTTTTTTTTGAGCGCGCGGTCGGTCACCGCCTGCAACCGGTCGGCGATCATTTCCACGTCCGGCTGGGTGTCGGTACGCACCACATTGGCGGTGAAGGTCATCAGATTGCGGATATAGGCATCGCGCAGCACCGGCATGGAACGCTCCACTTCTTCGCGCAAATGCGCGTTGGGCACGTCCAGTCCGGCGCCGATCATCAACATGCCGGCGACGCGATTGTCCGACACGATGGTGGTGTAGATCGGGTCCACCATGATGTAGCTCTCGGATTGCGTGGTCTTATGCTCTGGCGCTTTTTGGGCTTTCTCGCCATGCTCCGCGGCGCGCCCAGGCATGACAGCCAATGGGACGATAAGGGCGAAAACAACCAGGGCCAGAAGGGGCGCGCGCTTCATGCGCCCCAGTAAGCGCCGGATTGGTAAATCGAATTTTAACGGGAGGGCAAAATGACCAGACAGGCTTTGATGATTTCCACCTTTGCCGCGGCTTTGCTGGCGCCGGGGGGCGTGTTCGCGGCCGACCATCCGGGGCAGAAATTCCAGATTTCGCCCGCCAGCCTGGCCAAGCCCTATGCCACCCCAGGGGTGGCCAATGAATCCAGCACCATCCCCCGCCCCGCCACAGCCATGCCGGAAGTTCCCAAGGGCTTTGCCGTCTCGATCTTTGCCAATGATCTCAGCGCCGCCCGCTGGATGGCCTTGGCGCCCAATGGCGATGTCTTTCTGGCCGAGCCGCCGGGCGATTACAAAGCGCGCAGCGGCGGCAAGATCACGGTGCTGCGCGACACCAACAATGACGGCAAGGCGGACCAGCGCTTCACCTTCCTGCCGGCCTCGGCCGGGTTTGTGTATCCGCACGGCTTGGCCTTCCAGGGCGGCTATCTCTATGTCGGCGATGTGCGCGGCATCTGGCGCTTCGCCTACAAGGACGGCCAGACCACGGCGGGCAAGCCGGAAAAGGTCACCAGCAAGGTCGCGGACCTGGCGCCCAAGAACGGCCACGTTACCCGCAACATCGCCTTCGGCCCCGATGGCGGGCTCTATCTGGCGCTGGGTTCCAAGGACAATATTTCCGACTTCAAGCCGGGCGCGCAGGTCTTCAAGATCAATCCCGACGGCGGCATGAGCGAGTTCGCCAGCGGCATCCGCAATCCGGTGGGCATCGCCTTCGCGCCGGGCACCAACAATCTCTATGTCGTGACCAATGAGCGCGATGGGCTGGGCGACGCCCTGCCGCCCGATTACCTGACCAGCGTCAAGCAGGGCGGCTTCTACGGCTATCCTTATGCCTATATCGGCAAGAATCCCGATCCGACCTGGGGCGCCAAGGATCCGGGCGGCAAGGTGGCTTCGACCATCACGCCAGATGTCTTGTTCCAGGCGCACAGCGCGCCGACGGGACTGGCTTTCTATACCGGCTCGAATTTCCCGGCCGAGTATAAGAACGACGCTTTTGTCTCGCTGCACGGTTCCTGGAACGCGGGCAATCCCACCGGCTACAAGGTGGTGCGGGTGCATTTCGTCAACGGCAAGCCGGTCAATGGCTATGAGAATTTCGCCACCGGCTTCTGGAACGGCATGGGCAGTTCGGGCCAGCCGGCCAAGGTCTGGGGCCGCCCCGTGGGCCTTTTGGTGGCCAAGGACGGCAGCCTGCTGATCGCCGACGATGTCGCGAATGTGGTGTGGCGGGTGACGTATACGGGGAAGTAACAGGTCGGTTCGGAACCCATCCCTGAAGGGGAATGGTGGAGCTGAGCGGAATCGAACCGCTGGCCTCCTCATTGCGAACGAGGCGCTCTCCCAACTGAGCTACAGCCCCGAACCGG
>CBHTTW010000189.1:0-5569 GCA_966096025.1 uncultured Alphaproteobacteria bacterium
TGCAAGCCGGTCTATTGCACCAAGATCGCCTCCAAGCTGGTGCGCACCTATACCGACAAGCATGGGCTCAAGGACCTGGTGCGCGAATTGCTGAATGTGGAATTGTCCAAGGAGCAGCAATCCTCCGATTGGGGCGCGAGCGACTTGAGCGAAAAGCAGCTCGCCTATGCCGCCAACGATGTCGCCTATCTGCATCAACTCAAGGTGGTGCTGGACCAGATGCTGGCGCGCGAGGGCCGCACCAAGCTGGCCCAGGCCTGTTTCGATTTTCTGCCCGCCCGCGCCGAACTGGACCTTGCCGGTTGGGAAGAGGTCGACATCTTTGCGCATTGATGAATCGAAGGCGCGGCCAAGCGCCTTCGATGCGCGCGGGCGCGCCGCGCTGAATTTCCTTTTCTTCGTGGTTGCTTTAGCCACTCCCGCCACGGCGCAGAATTCTCCGCCGCTCACCGGCACGCCCTGTTTGCAAGTCGCCAATGTCGCCGAGACCAAGCCGGTGGAGGGCAGGCGCTCGCTGCTGGTGACCGACAAGCGAGGCAGGCAATACCGGCTGACTTTCGCGGATGTCTGCGAAGCCCTGCAGCCGCGCCCCGACATCGGCTTTCAAACCTTCAGCACCAGCCAATATGCCTGTGTGGCGCGGGGCGACAGCATCTATTCCTCGCGCGATGTCGGCGCCAACCGGCTGTGCCGCATCCAGTCGATCGAGTTCTACAATGCGGAGCCCCTGGCGCCGCCGCCGCCTGCGCCGGGACCCGCAAGCAGGGCCCGGGGCTGAACTTGCGATAGAGGACGTTTCGCGCGAAACTTGGCACGAAATTCGCTTAACGGCGCGGTAATCTCTGGGCCGGAAAGCTAATTTTTGAAGTATATTTATATTTTTCAAAGGGTTATATGACGTCCGCCAAAGCCCCTCTGCACAGCCTGTCGGGCCAGGCCGCCGCTGGAGACCTGGCCGCCGCCCGCCGGGTGTTGTCCGCCGCCAGCGGGGCGCTGACGGCCCTGGCTGAGGCCTTGGACGGCGATTTCACCCGGGCGGTGGATTTGGTCCTGGCGGCCCAGGATCATCCGAAACCAGGCCGGATCATCGTCAGCGGCATGGGCAAGTCCGGCCATGTCGCGCGCAAGATCGCCGCCACTTTCTCCTCCACCGGCACCCCGGCCTATTTCGTCCATCCCGCCGAAGCCAGCCATGGCGATATGGGCGCCATCACCCGCCAGGACGTGCTGTTGCTTTTGTCCTGGGGCGGCGAGACGGCCGAACTGTCGGACCTGATCACCTATGCCAAGCGGCACCGCATTCCCATCATCGCCATCGGCGCCAATCCGGACTCCACCCTGATCAAGGCGGCGGATGTGAAGCTGCTTTTGCCGCGCGCGCCGGAGGCCTGTCCCATGGGTCTGGCGCCCACCACCTCCACCACCATGATGCTGGCCCTGGGCGACGCGCTGGCCGTGGCCCTGATGGAGCGCAAGGGTTTTTCCGCCGACCAGTATCGCGATCTTCATCCCGGCGGTTCCCTGGGCCGCGCCCTGATCCGGGTTTCCGATCTGATGCATGGCGGCGCCGGCATGCCGCTGGCGCGCGAAACCACCGGCATGCGGGATGTGTTGCTGACCATGGTCGCCGGGCGGATGGGATGCGCCGGGATCGTGGATGGTTCGGGCGCGCTGATCGGTATTGTCACCGACGGCGACATCCGCCGCCATTCGCTGGACAATGCGGGCGAAGGCGGCATCGAGACCCGCAAGGTGGTCGATGTCATGACCGCCAATCCCAAGATCGCCAGGCCCGACCAACTGGCCGCCGAGGCGCTGGCCTTGATGACGGAAATGAAGATCACCCAGCTTTTCGTGCTGGCGGAGGGCTCAGCCATCCCCCTTGGCGTGATTCACATCCATGACTGCCTGCGCGCAGGGATCGCATGAGCATGGCGGCACCCCCCGGCCGAGGCTATGACTGGTCGGCGCGGGTACGCACCACCGCCATGGAGGCCTTGCGCTATTCCAAATTCGTCGCGCTGATGAAGCGGCTGTTGTCGCTGGGCGCCTTTTTGACCATCGCCGCGGTGCTTGCCTTCTTCTTTGTCCAGCGCATGCCGCGCCAGTTGCAGATGACCTATGAGCGGCTGGGCCGCATCGAAAACGATCTCACCATGGTCAAGCCGCGGCTGGCGGGCGCCGATGCCAAGGGCAATCCCTTTGTCATCACCGCCGATTCCGCCGTCCAGGACGCCCACAATCCCAAAAAGGCCAGCCTCAAGAATCTGGAAGCCGATCTCACCGTGGACAAGGGCAATTGGATCAATGCCCGCGCCAAGAGCGGCATGGTGGACATGGATTCCGGCGCGCTGGAACTGCGCGGCGGCATCGATGTCTTCACCGCCACCGGCTACGAGCTGCACAGCAACAGCGCCAGCGCCAATCTCAAGCAAAGCGTGATCCACGGCCATGAAGAGGTGACCGGCCAGGGGCCGCACGGCACCTTGCGCGCCGACGAATTTCATGCCGACCGCGCCACCAATTTGCTCACTTTGAGTGGTCACGTTCAGATGACCCTGATGGGAACGAAGAAATGAAACACGTGCTTCTCGTTATCGCCGCCTTGGCGATCCCCGCAAGCGGCCTTCAGGCGGCGCCCGCCGCCAAGCCGCTTGCCGGCGACAGCAATGCGCCGATCAATATTTCCTCGGACAGTTTCCAGGCCGACCTCAATGCCAAGACCGGCACTTACACCGGCAATGTCCTGATCACCCAGGGCGACATGAAGCTGCGCGCCAACAGCGTCAAGCTCACCACCGTCAACGGCAAGGCGGACAAGGTGACCGCCAGCGGCAATGTGGTGGTGGATTCGCCCAAATCCGGCATCGTGACCGGCGAGAACGGCGTCTATTCCGTCGTGCCCCGCACCGTGGTGATGACGGGCAATGTCGTATTGAAAAAGGGCAAGGACGTGATGCGCGGCATGCAACTGACGGTCAACCTGATCACCGGCCAGGCGGTGTTGGGCGGCGGCGTCAAAAGCCAGACACCCGGCGGCACACAAAGCGGCGGTCGCGTGCAAGGCGTATTTTTGCCCAATTCCCAATGAGGCTTGGGTCCACTTTCATCGTTCCTTAAACACAAACAGGCATGGTTTTTGCCAATGACAGAGAAAAGCCCGGAAAACCAGCAGAATAGCGGAGAATTCTCCGAGGACGGCCTGCGCCTGGTCGATGGCGGCAAGGGGCTGGTGGTTTCGCGCATCGGCAAGAGCTTCAACAAGCGTCCGGTGGTGCGTTCGGTTAGTCTTTCGTTAAGGCGCGGCGAAGCGGTCGGACTGCTCGGCCCCAACGGCGCCGGCAAGACCACCTGCTTCTATATGATCACCGGATTGATCTCGGCCGACACCGGTTCGATCGAAGTCGACGGCCATGACATAACCAAGCTGCCCATGTATCGCCGCGCCCGGCTGGGCATCGGCTATCTGCCGCAGGAAGCCTCGATCTTCCGCGGCCTCACCGCCGAACAGAATATCCGCGCCACCGCCGAATTGCTGGAGCCCGATGGCGCGCGGCTGGAAGCCATGGTCGAAGCCCTGCTGGCGGAATTCGGCATCACCCATATCCGCAACACCCCCGCGGTGGCGCTGTCGGGCGGCGAGCGCCGCCGTGTCGAGATCGCGCGCTGCCTGGCGACGCACCCCTCTTATATCCTGCTGGACGAACCTTTCGCCGGCATCGATCCCATCGCGGTGGGCGAAATCCGCGACCTGGTCAAGCATCTCAAGGACCGCGGCATCGGCGTGTTGATCACCGATCACAATGTCCGCGACGCGCTGGATGTGATCGACCGCGCCTATATTCTTCACGATGGCCGGGTGCTGAAGGAAGGCACCCCGACCGAGATCGTCAGCGACCGCGATGTGCGGCGCGTCTATCTCGGAGAAAAGTTCTCGCTCTAGTCATGGCGGGTGTTGGTCCGAGACTGGAGCTGCGGCAAGGCCAATCGCTGGTCATGACGCCGCAATTGCAGCAGGCGATCAAGCTGCTGCAATTGTCCAATGTCGAACTGGCCGAATATTGCGAAACCGAGCTGGAAAAGAACCCGCTGCTGGAACGTGACGACCGCGAGGCCGCGCCGGTCAGCGAAAATGCCGAAGCCGGAACCGATGGCGCCGCCAACGAACGCGCCGATGTGGCGCTCAGCCGCGACGACTTTTCCAAGACGTCCGATATGGACGAGGCCGCCCATGACAATATGTATGACGGCGAGCCGCGCAAGTCGGCCGAGGGTCCGCAATCGGGCTCGCTGACCGACTGGACCACGGTGAAGTCCGGCAATGCCTATGACGGCGAGGACAGTCTGGAGTCCTCGGTTGCCGCCGACGCTTCGCTGAAGGGCCATCTGGAAAGCCAGCTCTCCATCGCCGCCCTTCTGCCCGAGGATCGCATGATCCTGATGGCCTTGATCGATGCGGTGGACGAAACCGGTTATCTGCGTGCCGAACTCATCGACGTTGCCGACCGTCTGGGCTGCGAAATCGAGGATGTCGAGGCCGTGCTGGGCGTGCTCCAGGGCTTCGATCCCGTCGGCGTGGGCGCCCGCGACCTGGCGGAATGTCTGAGCCTGCAGCTCAAGGCCCGCGACCGGCTCGATCCGGCGATGAAAGCCTTGCTGACCCGCCTGGACCTGGTGGCGCGGCGCGACATGGCCCAGCTCACGCAGCTGTGCGGCGTCGATGCCGACGACATTTCCGACATGATTTCGGAAATTCGCCAGCTCAATCCCAAGCCGGGCCTGGCGTTCGGCAGCGAACCGGTGACGCCGGTGGTGCCCGATGTCTTCGTCCGCGTCGGTCCCGATGGCGCCTGGCTGGTCGAGCTCAACAGCGATACCCTGCCGCGCCTGCTGGTCAACAACCAGTATTTCGGCACCGTGTCCAAGAATGCGCGCGACAAGGACAGCAAGAATTATCTCGCCGACTGTCTCAACAATGCCAACTGGCTGGTCAAGAGCCTGGACCAGCGCGCCCGCACCATCCTGAAGGTCGCCAGCGAAATCGTGCGCCACCAGGACTCGTTCCTGACCCATGGCGTGCGCCATTTGCGTCCGCTCAATCTGCGCATCATCGCCGACGCGATTTCGATGCACGAATCCACGGTCAGCCGCGTCACCTCCAACAAATACATCTCCACCCCGCGCGGCCTGTTCGAGCTGAAATACTTCTTCACCGCCTCGATTCAATCGATCGACGGCGCCGAATCGCACAGCGCCGAAGCGGTGCGCGACCGTATCCGCGAAATGATCGAAAATGAGCAGCCGCGCGAGATCCTGTCCGACGATCGCATCGTCGCGCTGCTCACCGCCGATGGCGTGAATATCGCCCGGCGCACCGTGGCCAAGTATCGCGAAGCCCTGCGAATCCCTTCATCGGTGGAGCGCAGGCGCCTCAAGGCCGGGGAAAGTCCGGCTGTCGCCAGCCGCTGACACAAGGCTTTTTCCAGGCATCGGCACACGTACTTTTCCCTGTTCCCGTCAAGATTGACATTGCCGGGGCCCCGGCCTATGAACCCGCCGCTTTCGGGCA
>CBHTTW010000190.1:0-5564 GCA_966096025.1 uncultured Alphaproteobacteria bacterium
ACCAGCCGACATCGGGCTGGATGATGTCGCAGCAATCCATCTCCAGCAGCATGCGGAAACCCCAGCGGGTGGCGTCATGCTCGCCGGTGGTCACCAGCATGCCTGGCGGCACCGCCTTTTTGAGATCGCGATAGCCCCAATAATCGTCGGGGCTCAGCGCCTCCTCGATCCATTTCAGGCCGGATTGCTCCCAGGCCCTGGTCGCCAATTTGGTGGCGTAATTGAGGTCCAACGCCATCCAGCAATCCAGCATCAGCCAGAAATCCGGACCGACGCGCTGACGCATGGCGGCGATTTCGGCCAGCGCCTTGTGCAAGCCCTCTTCGCCTTCGGCCGGGCCGTGGTGCAACGGCATCTTGCCGCCGATGAAACCCATCTCCTTGGCCAGGTCGGGCCGCGCCCCGGTGGCATAGAATTGCAGTTCGTCGCGCACCGCGCCGCCCAGCAATTGATGCACGGGTTCATCGCGCAGTTTGCCCAGCAGATCCCACAGCGCCAGATCGACGCCGGAGATGGCGTTGATCACCAATCCCTTGCGTCCGTAATACTGGGTGGAGAAATACATCTGGTCCCAGATCTTCTCGGTCTGGGCGGGGTCGCGCCCTTCCAGGAAACGCGCCAGATGCTTTTCCACAATAAAGCAGGCGGGCTCGCCGCCGGTGGTGACGGCGACACCGGTGACGCCGTTTTCGGCCTCGATCTCCACCACCAAGGTGCCCAGCACATTGATGCCGAAGCTTTGGCGGCTTTGCCGGTACTCCGGATAGCGCGCCATGGGGGTGGCGATATGGTCGTCGATCCAATGACCGCCACCTTGGTCGTGGTAATCCGCACCACCGCCGCGCACAACGAAAGCACGTACCTGCTTTATCTTGGGAAATGCCACGAACCAGCCCCTACTGCCTGTATCTGCCAAAAGCCTATTATCCACAGCTACGAATCAGAAGCCATCCGAAAGCGCTGGAATGCAGATAGGGCAGTGCTATCCTCTGTCTTGTGAAGAGCTGATCGCAAGAGAAGCAAATCACAAAGAACGGCGAGGATAGGCGCAAGCCAGTCCCCGCCGTTTTTGTTTTTGGGCTGCTTTTAAGTCAGGTCGTCGCCGGAAATTTTCAGGGCGACACCGAATTCGTGGGACGCCGCGGGCGGCACGCTGACATGCAAGCCGGACGCATCCTGGGTAAAGTTCAATGGCGCATTGCTGCCCACCACTTCGACCCGTTTCACCGATCCGCCCTTGGCCAGGGAGGCGATGTTCACCGTGCCCGACGGACGGCCAAGGGTCATGGCATAAAGCACCGGCCCCTTGGTGGTGAAGCGGATATCGGCGGCTTCGAACGGTTTCATCTTCTCTTCGCCGAATTGGCCGGAGGCGATCTGGGTGGGGCCTTCGCCGGAAACTTTCCACGGCCGCGAGGCATAGATCGCCTCGCCGAACCTTTGTGTCCAGCTGCCGATCTGTTGGACGATCTTGCGTTCTTCGGAATCGATGCTGCCGTCGCCGCGCACCGGAATGGACAAGAGCAGGCAGCCATTCTTGGCCACCACATCGCACAGGCGGTGAATGACCGCCGCCGCGCCCATATAGGATTTCTGGTTGTAGCGTTCGCGATTGTAGTGCCAGTCGCCGATGCAGGTATCGGTTTGCCAGGGATGCGGCACGATATCGGCGCGGAAGCCGCGCTCCACATCTTCCACAACCGCGGCGCGGCGGTTTTCCGGCAGCGCCTTGCAATTCACCACGCCCTGCAGCGAGCCATGCCAGGCAATCGAGCTGTTGTAATAATGCGCCGCCATGTCCAATCCCGCCTGGCCCAGCGGCAGGTCGAAATTGTCGAAATAGATCAGGTCGGGCCGGTAGGAATCGATCAGATCCTTGCAGCGCAGATACCATTGCCGGATGAAGGCGGGATTGGCCAAGGGCGGCGTCTCGCTCCACACCCGGTCATGGGCTTCGTGGAAATCATTGGCCGCCTTGATCGAGGTCAGGCCGTCGGGCATCGGCATCACCGCGCCGGCATACATCTCTTGCGGGTCCAGACCCTCCCACCATTTGCCCTTGCCGTCATATTTGGTGAGCTTGAAAGCGTCATAGCGCTGTCCGGCGCGCGCGCCTTCCGGATCATAACCGTAAGCGACCTGGAACCAGTGCCAAGTATGGGCCGAATGATTGGAGACGCCGAATTTCAGGCCGCGCGCCCGCGCCGCCTTCGCCCAGGTGCCGACAATGTCGCGCTTGGGCCCGATGCGGGTGGAATTCCAGTCATGGAAGCGGGAACTGAAATTGTCGAAATTGTCGTGATGGTTGGCCAGGGAAACGAAATATTTCGCCCCGGCTTTGACATAGAGATCGATCAGCCTTTCCGGATTCCAGTTTTCCGCTTTCCAGCGATTTTGCATCTCCATGAAACCCAGATCGGCGGGATGGCCGTAATGGGCCAGGTGATGGTCGTATTGCTTCTCGCCCTGGATATACATGCGCCGGGCATACCAGTCGCCGGCCTCCGGCACGCATTGCGCGCTCCAATGCGCCCAGATGCCGAACTTGGCGTCGCGGAACCAGCCGGGGGCCTGGTACTGCGATTTCAGCGATTCCCAGTCGGGCTTGAACGGCCCCGCCGCGATCTCGCCTTGCGAGGCCGCGCGCGCGGCGACAGGAAAGCCCGACACCAGGCCCAGGCTGGCGGTGGCTTTGAGCAGTTCACGCTTGGTGAACATCCGGCGCCCGTCAGTGAGAACGCGGCACGGGCCGCGGCCAGGACGTCCAGCGCGCGTCCTGGCTGATATCGCCTTGCGGCGCATCCCAAGCCAGGGATTCCAATCCGTTCAGGTCATAGACGATCTTGCCGTCCTTGATGGTCAGCTCGGCCACCAGCTTCTGGTTTCCTTCCACCTTGGTATTGACCATGTCGGTGAAACCGAAACGGCCCTTTTGGACACTGATGACCGCGATATCGGCCACGCTGCCTACCGACAGATTGCCCAGCTCCTCATGGCGAATTTCGCGGGCCGGATGCGCCGTCATATCGGCGATCACTTCCGGCAAGGTCAGGCCGATGGCCATGAACTTGCTGGCGACATTGAGAATGTCCTTGGTCGAGCTGTTCATGCTGGTGACATGCAAGTCGGTGGAGAGCGAGTCCGGCTTGAAACCCTGCTTGATCATCGGCACGGCAAGCGAGAATTTGAAACTGCCGCCGCCGGTGCCGGCATCGAAATAGATCCCACGGGCGCGGCCTTCGACAAAGCCCTTGCTGGGACCCATGGTATTGGGGTCCTGCTCCTGGCGCAGGCCGGAATACATATGGGTATAAATGTCACCGGGGCGCAGTTTCTTGGTCAGCAGGTCATAGAGCGGCCGGGTGGGGCGGTCGGCGCCGAAATCCACCATCACCGGAAGATTGGCCTTGGTGCCGGCGATCACCGCCTGCTCCACCGGGGTCCATTCCGGGCCTTCGAAATGCGCGCTTTTGATGCCGATGATCAGGCCGGGATAGCGCGCCGCCATCTTGGCGGTGGCTTCGCCGTCCATGTCGAACGTGTTGCTCTCGAATTTGCCGCCGCGCATGCCGGCGCCCACGATATTGAGCATGGCCAGGATACGCGTCTTGGAGCGGTCGATGATGCGGTCCTTGAAATCCTCGAAGTTGCGCCAGCCTGCGCAACCGGCATCGATCACGGTGGTGACGCCGGTGCGGAAGGTGAAACCATCGGGGCGGATGCTGAGGTCGCCGGCATAGGAGCCGCGTTCTCCGGTGCCGGTATAGTTATGGGTGTGCAGGTCGATCAGTCCCGGCGCGACCACCATGCCGCGCACATCGATGGACTTGATGGCGTCGGATGCGGCCAGCCCCGGCGCCACTTTGGCGATGCGGCCATCCTTGATCGCGACATCCATCACCGCGTCGATATTGTTCTTGGCGTCGATGACGCGGCCGCCGCGCAGCAGCAAATCATAGGCGGGAAGCGGCTGCGCCTGCGCCGCCGAGACCGTCAGCACCAAGGCGCTGCAGGCCAGCAGCTTCTTGAGGATGCTCATGCCTTGACCGCCGACCAGGTGGCGGGGCCCCACTCGCCCATATGGACATTGCCCGACGCGCTGTTGCCGCGCACCGAGCCTTCAAAGGTCCAGTGAATGGTATTTCCCGGCACCGGCATATGGCTTTGCAGCTTGATCTGGTCGCCATGGATCGAACCTTGCAGGGTCGAGGAGAATATCTCGCCCTTATGGTTGCCGGTCAGCGCATTGCCCTCCTGCTTCAGCACGAAGCTCTGCTCGCCCGTGCCGCAGGTATATTGGATGGTCACCGCCCAGTTACCCGCCACCGAAGCGGGCGCGCCGCCCGGCACCACCGGGTTGGGATTGCTGCCCGGATTGCTGAGGACCTTGAAAATCGCATCGGCCAGGATGCGGTCCTCGCCGGGATCCATCATGTAAGGCATCAAGGAGATGCTGCTGGCCATCTGATCAGGCCGCCGCCCGGTGGCGGGCTCGACCATGATGCGCGGTGTGCCGTCATTGAGGCGCTTTTCCACTTCGGTACCGGTGATGCCCAGCTGGTTGGCGTCCCAGCGGATGCGCAGCCGGGTCGCCTTGTTGGAAAGGCCCTGGGGTTCGAGATATTCGAATTGCAGACCCTTGATCGGCTTCAGCCGGTTTTCGACGGTCTGCATCCAGCCGCGCCACATGCGCTGCTCGGCCTCGTGATCGCGCTTGTACCACTGGCGCATCGCCGCCAGGATTCCCATGGCCTCTTCCTTGGAGCATTTCAAGGCGCGGCCATAATTGTGATGCGGCGAGGCCTGGAACCAGGCCGCCCTGATCAAGTCCGCCTTGCCCAGCAGCACGCCGGAGGATTGCGGCCCGCGCAGGCATTTGCCGCCCGAATAGCCGACAAAGCTGGCGCCCTGCTGCATATAGACATTGGGATTCATCGGCTCTTCCGCCGCCGCATCGACAAAGACCGGAATGTTCTTTTCCTTGGCGATGGCCAGGATGGTGGGGATCGGCAGAACGCTGCGGGCTTCCTGGGGATCGGATGTCACATAGATCATGGCGGTGCGCCCGGTGATCCGCGACCTGAGTTCGGCCGCGGTCTCGACCTCGATCAATTCGCCGCCGCCCATGCGAACGCCGACGTCATAAGGGTTGCGCGAATGTTTGGGGATGATGACCTGGTCCTTGGCCTTGATCTCGGGCAGGGCCTGGCACTTTTCGATATTGCTGCCCGCGATGCAGGCGATGGTGGCCAGCACAATGGCCGCCTCGCAGCCCGTGGTGGCCATGGCGGATTCACAGCCGTTCAGCCGCGCCAGTTCCTTGCCGACGCCTTCCATCATTTCGTCCATCTGGACGTAATAGTGCGAGGCTTCGAACATGGCCTGCTTGACCTGCGGCAAGGAGCGCGAACCGCTGAGGATGGTATAGGTGCCACGCGCGTTCAGGATCGGACGCACCCCGATCTGGGTGAACAGATTGTCCGTGGCGGTGCCGGTGAAGGTGATGGTCTCCGCCGCTGCGGGCGTGGACGTGGCGACGATGGGCGTCAAGGCGCCCGCCGCCA
>CBHTTW010000191.1:0-5543 GCA_966096025.1 uncultured Alphaproteobacteria bacterium
CAACCTCACAATCTCGCAGCCGTGAAAGCAGTGGCGAAATTCCGCCCCGGTCTGCCGCAATTTGGCTGCTTCGATACGGCGTTTCACCAGACAATGGAACCGACGGCGCGGCGGTTTGGATTGCCGCGCGAGTGGGAGCACAGGGGGATCCGCCGGTACGGTTTTCATGGCTTGTCCTACCAGTTTGTCGCGGCAAGTCTCAAAAAGCTGGCGCCAAATGAAGCCAATGGCCGAATCCTGATTGCTCATCTGGGAAATGGCGCCAGTCTGTGCGCACTGCGCAATGGGCAAAGCATCGATACCACCATGGGCTTTTCCACCCTGGATGGCTTGGTAATGGGGTCACGCTGCGGCGCCCTGGACCCAGGCGTGATCTTCTACCTGCTTCGGCAAGGGATGGACCCGTCGGCGGTGGAAGACATGCTTTATATGCGGTCCGGTTTGCTGGGCGTGTCCGGGATAAGTTCGGATATGCGCGCGCTGCTCGCCAGTACCGACAGCGGAGCCAAAGACGCGGTCGAGCTGTTTGTATTTCGTGTCGCGCGGGAAGCTGCCGCTCTGGCAATGAGTATGGGCGGAATCGATGGTTTGGTATTCACGGCGGGCATCGGTGAGGGGTCCGCTGATATCCGGCGCCGGATATGCGATCGCTTGTCCTGGCTGGGCCTGTCTTTGGACGCTGCCGCGAATACCCACGGCCAATTGGAAATCCATGCCCCGTCCAGCCGGATAAAGGCCTGGGTGATCCCGACGGATGAGGAAGCCGTGATCGCCGAGCAGGTCCGGCGGATGCTGAATTGACCCGGATCAATTTTCTGTGGCCGGCGTTGGCGCAACATTCACGGTCGCAGGAGAGGTGCCGCCATGACTTTCAGATCGTTTCCTGTAGGTGGATTCGACCAGCGATTTAGGCGCGTCGGCGTCACCCTGCTGGGCCTTTTTCTGGCCGCCTGCGCCACCCAGCCGGCGGCGCAACCCGATGTCCCGGGTTTCGCTGCGGGCATCTTTCACGGTTTTATCGCGATCGGGGCGCTGATCGCCAGCCTCTACTATCACATTCGCATTTATGCCTTTCCCAATGGCGGCTTTTGGTATGACGCGGGGTTTGTCATGGGATTCAGCCTGAGCATCATTTTTCTCTGTCTTTGGCTGCTTCCCAGGATTGGCGGTTTTTTCACCCGGGGATAGGAGTTTCAGCCATGCCGGCCATGATCCTCGGACGCGTTGGTGATCCTTTGGAACAGGTGGTCCTGCCTGCGGACCTCCGCGCGGACCTTTTTGAAGGCGCAGCGGTGCCGGTTGCCTGACCAAAATCTTCTATGGACGCATCCGGTCCGCTTGGCGAAAGAAGAGGGTCGCGAAAGCCTGTAAATCTCCCTGGCTGCATTTATCCATTGGCTCGACCCCGATCACGTGATCGTCCAGGGACGGGGCATGTGTGGCAATATAATGCTTCAAGGCAAATTTGGCGTCGGACGGACCGACGATGAGAATCCTGCGCGCCCCGGTCAAGGCGGCGGTCACTCTTTGCAAGAATGCGGGGGATATCTCCTGATGACCCGGACCGGCAGTCCCGGCCTTGTGATGAATATGCCCTCTGCCCAGGTCCGGTGCATGGATGGTAACCCGTTCCACCAATTCATGATGCGTTACTTCAAATGTGGTGGCGGACCGGTGATCGATCCAGACCATCTGATGAAAGGGCGGGAGCGGCTGCGGCATGGACATTTCCTTCGCCCGGATTGAAGCTTCTTTCGATGATGGAAGCCTTGCGCCAGATCAAATCCCGCGGGATTGGCCAGGAATAGGGTTCTATGGGCCAATAGACAAGGGAGTTCCCATGGCCAGACAAGCTGTTGCTATGGCATTGGTCTTTGGTTTGGCGAATTCCGCCTGGGCCGCGGATAGATTGCCGGTAGACGCACCGACCCGGATCGGTGATCTCGAAGCTGTTTGCACCGGCATCGGTCTGGATTCCCGGCAGGACCCACGATGGTTGTCCTATCCTTTAAGGGTCGAAGTTGCCGGCCGGGGAGGGCAATATCTGGGCGATGTTGCTCTGACCGTTGCCCGCGACGGCAAAGAGGTGATCACCGTTCAGTGCGATGGTCCTTGGATATTGCTTCGGCTTCCGGCGGGGCGCTATCAAATCCGGGGAGAAACCGAGGGGAAAGCCGCGGAGTCGACGGCTTTGGTGCCGCCCGCCGGCCAGGGGCGCGTGATTTTGCGCTTTTCCGACCTGGGCGGGCAAAGCACAACCGTATCCGAGCCGGCCCCGTAGCCTGACAGAGCAAATTCCCTGATGCGATGGCCAGGCCTATACGACTGGCGCAATCTCCAGACACTGCGGAGCTTTTCTGTTTTTCAGAGTGAGCCGCCCATACGGGTCACTGTAAATCTTTTGCCGAGTTCCAGCAGACCGATCAGGCCGGCGCCGGCCGCAAGACAAATCGACAGATCGTCCAGGTGCAGCGGCCCGAAATGAAACAGCCTTTGCGCCGGAGCCCAATAGAGCGCGGCGGTCAAGACAAGCAGCACCGCCGCGACCAGTATCCACAGCGTCGTATTCGGGCGTAGCAGGGCTTCTGAAAGTGACGAGCGGAACGAGCGGTTCACGACAATCAGGCCAAGGTTCATCAAGACCAGGGTGGTAAATACGAATGCGCGCAAATCGTCTTCGGGCATGCCAATCCGCACCCCAAAAAACAGCGCCAACGCGACGATTGCCAAGGCCGCAAGCCCTTGCATGGCGGCCCATAGCGCCGCCCTGCCCGAAAGCACGGAGGTGTGAGGCTTTCGGGGCGGCCGCCGCATGACATCCTTTTCCTCTGTTTCGGATTCAAAAACCACCGAGCAGGCCGGGTCGATCACCATTTCCAGAAGCGCGATCTGGATGGGCATCAGCATCAGCGGCAGGCCGAAAAACAGCGGAAGCAGTGCCAGTCCGGCGATGGGAATATGCACCGCCACGATATACTCGATCGATTTTCGAAGATTGTCGTAGATTCTGCGTCCCAGCCGGATCGTGGTGACGATGGAGGCAAAATCGTCATGGAGCAGAACAAGTGCGCTGGCCTCCCGCGCGACATCGGTTCCGCGTCCGCCCATGGAAATCCCGATGTGCGCGGCCTTCATCGCCGGGGCGTCGTTGACGCCATCGCCCGTCATGGCGACGACTTCTCCGTCCTGCTTCAGCGCTTCCACCAATCTCAATTTCTGCTGGGGCCGGATGCGGGCAAAGACGGACGTGGTTGCCATTGAAATCGCCAGCGTCCGGTCATCCATCCGATCCATTTCGTCACCGGAGATCGCCTTGCCGGAATCGATTCCCGCCTGCGCGGCGATTGAACGGGCTGTCGCGGGGTAGTCGCCCGTGATCATGATGACGCGGATGCCGGCGGCCCGGCATTCCGCGACCGCTTCCGGAACTGTCGCGCGCAAGGGATCGGAAAAGCCGATCAGACCGAGGAAGCGGAATGGTATATCGCGCTGTGTTTCAGGCTTCCTGCCGTCCTGCCATGGCAGTTCGGCACGCGCCACACCAAGGAGGCGGATGCCTTCCTGGGCAAAACGATCGACATCATTGAGTATTTGAGCCCGCGCTTCGCTCGAGAGGCGGCACAGATCGGCGATCGCCTCGGGGGCGCCTTTGGCATAGGCGATGGCGGTCATTTCCGCCGCGCCGTTCCAGATATTTGTCGTGGCCGGCAGATCGGGATGAAGGCCATAGCTCTGCAGCAAGCTTTGCGGCGACGCAATTTCGGCGGCAATTGCCGCCTGGTGAATGGCTCGATCCATTGGGTCGGAAGGAATCGGCGCACTGGCACAAAATGCGGCGTGCAGGACGGTTTCGATACTCTCGGCCAAGGGAACGCCCTCGCGCCACAAGTCCCGCTGCGCGGTCATCAGGGCCAGGCGCATCCGGTTCTCGGTCAAGGTGCCGGTCTTATCAGTGCAGAGCACAGTGGCCGAGCCCAAGGTTTCGATTGCCTCGGAGCGACGGGTGAGGACACCGGCCCGGGAAATGCGCCAGGCACCCATCGCCATGAAGACGGCCAGCACCAGGGGGATCTCTTCCGGCAGCACCGACATGCCCACCGCGATTCCTCCCAGGGCCGCCTGAAGCCAGGAACTGCGCAGGATGCCCAGCAACAAGACGACCAGGCCGGCGACAGCGAAGCCCGCAATCGCAAAGTCGCGCACCAGCCAACGAAGCTGCTTCTGCAGTTTGGGCTGCTCCAAGGTGATGGAGGTCAGCGCCTGGCCGATCTTGCCCATTTCCGACTTGACGCCCGTTGCGGTGACGCGCGCCACGCCTGCTCCCCGGGCGACAAGCGTTCCCGCGAATATAAATGGCAGGTCATCGCCACCGGGCGGAGACCAGGGCATTTCTTTTTCCGACGGCAACTTGCGCACGGGGATCGACTCTCCCGTCAGCAAGGATTCATCGGCCAGGAGATCGTTGCCGCCGATCAGCATGGCATCGGCGGGAACGCGATCGCCTTCGCCAAGGATTATAATATCTCCCGGCACCAGTTCCCGCGCCGCGATGCGCCGCCGTTCGCCATCACGCAGGACCAGGGCGCGGGGGCTGGCGAGACTGCGCAGGGATTCGAGCACCTTCTCGCTGCGGCTTTCCTGCACAATGCTGATCGAAACCGAAAGCGTGGCGAAAAGCGCCAATACAATTGCATCCAGCCTCTCTCCGAGGAGCAGGTAGATCACACCGCCCCCGAGCAGCAGCACGAACATCGGCTGGCGAACGATACCAATGACGATATGCGCCAGATCGCGCCGTTCCGGATTGGGCAGTTCGTTGGGCCCAAATTGCTTCAAGCGCAGGGCTGCATCGGCACCACTAAGGCCTTGTTGCGTGAGGTTCATCGGTCCTCTTTAGCAGAAGCCCATCCCGGGTATTTGACGGCGCTCAACAACGGCTTGATCCGGCGCAAGGCGGGCGCCAATGGACTTGGTAGCCTTTCAAGCGACCAAGGAGGATGCCATGAAAACCAACCCCGTCCGTCTCGGCGTCATTTTCGGCCTGTTTTTGGCCCTGTTCCATGCCGGCTGGGCCTTACTTGTGGCCGTGGGCTGGGCACAGCCCCTCATGGATTTCGTCTTTTGGGCGCACTTTATCACGCCGCCTTATAAAATTGAGCCGTTCGCACTCGCGAGGTGCCTGGTCCTCATGGCGTTCGTTTTCGGAGTTGGCTTCATTTCCGGTCTCGCCGGAGGCTGGCTTTGGAACAGGACCTTGCCCTCGAATTGAGTGGACAGCCGAAATTCTCTTCGTTCATGGATCTGGTTATCCAATCATGATGGCTCGGCGTATGCGGGCTTGACACGCATACGGACCAGCCATTTTCTGGCGTTCCACCCAAGCGCCAAGTCTTCAATATGTTCCAAAGTATGGGCGTTATGGTGATATCTCGGTCGTCCGCCCGGCTTTCGGTTGAGCCCAAAGCCCCGCGATAGTCCGCGTGTTGCGCGCATTCGACGATTTACGGTCAACCTCTTGATCCGAATCGAAAAAGAGGTGGTTG
>CBHTTW010000192.1:0-5504 GCA_966096025.1 uncultured Alphaproteobacteria bacterium
CCTCCATGCCGACGCGGGCCGAAGTGTCGGACGTGGCCACCGCCGTGTTTGACGGCGCCGATGCGGTGATGCTGTCGGCGGAATCCGCCAGCGGTTCCTATCCGGTGGAAGCGGTGCAGACCATGGACCGCATCGCCTGCTCGGTGGAAGACGACGAGCTTTATCAGTCCATCATCGAATCCCAGCGCGGCACGCCGGAAAAAACCACCCCGGACGCCATCATGGCCGCCGTGCATGAAGTGACCGCCACCATCGAAGCCCGCGCCATTGTGTGCTGGACCAAATCGGGAATCACCGCCATGCGCGCGGCGCGCGAGCGCAGCCAGGCGCCGATCATCGCCCCCACCCCCTCGATCGAAACGGCGCGGCGGCTGTGCCTGGTCTGGGGCACCCACAGCGTCACCACCGAGGACATCCGCGATTTCGACGACATGGTGAAGCGCGCCAGCCAGATCGCGCGCCAGGAAGGCTTCGCCCAGGCCGGTGAGCGCATTGTGATCACCGCCGGCGTACCCTTGGGCACCACCGGCGCCACCAATATGCTGCGGGTGGCGTTCGTTACCGATGAAGATTAACTGACCAGCTGACAGTCGGGCATGACGAATTTTTCGTCCACCCGGTGCTCTTCAAACGGAAAGTTCAGCGGCAGGAAAACATCCTTGAACCGCGTTTGGGTTACCGAAATCAGGCGATAGGTTTCGGTGCGGGGATCGGCCACACCATTCCGCCGCTCGACCTGGATGGTGAGAATGTCGCCCTTGACCGACCAGATGCCCTCTTCATCGGTGTCTTCCGCTTTCGGGCCGCGGCAATCGCGGAATTCGGAACGGAATCTGCCGTTGGCCATGAAGCGGTCGATATACATGGAGCGTTTGTCGTAAGGCTGGCCCTGGCCGAACCAGATGCCCACCAGGCTGGACGCGGCGCGGGCGGGAAAGGCCGCCAGACAGACGATCAGGCAAAACGCGGCGGCCCTCATCTCAGCTCACCAGATCGCAGGGCGGCATGGTGAATTTCGCATCTACTCGTTTGGAACGGAATACAAAGCCCGACGGCATGCTGTAGGTCTGGCTTTTTCCGTCATGCGACAGGATCTTGTAGGGCGTTTCACTCAACATGATCTGATTGCCCGACTGGGTGATCTGCACCGTTTCGATCCCGTCCTGGAACCACCATTTGCCTTTCTGGAAGAGATCGGTGTGCTTGCCCTTGCGGCAGCTGCGGAATTGCACCGAAAATTCGCCATCGGGGCCGGCATGGGCCAGCCACATCTCGCTTTTGTCATGCGGCTCGCCCTGGCCGAACCAGTGGCCGGTCAGGAAGGAGGGGTGCGAAGCGTCGGCGGCGAATGCTGGCGTGAAAAACAACGGCAACAACAGCACCAGCGCACGCATCTGGGTCAACTCATCGGGCAGGATGGCATCTCGAAATCGTCCGCCATTTTTTTCGGCGTATAAGGGAAGTTCCAGCCCAGGCTGACATATTTCTGTGTCGTGGCGGTGTGGGCCAGCATCTTGTAATTGTCGATACGCGGCGCGCGGCGGCCGTCGACGATTTCAACTTTCAAGATCAAGGTATCGCCCGACAGCGACCAGCTGCCTTCCTGTATCTGGTCGGACAACTTGCCCCGGCTGCAGGTGCGGTATTCGCCGCGCCAACTGCCGTCGGGGCGCATGCGGTCGATATACATGGACTCTTTGCTGTTGGGCTGGCCCTGACCGAACCAGGTGCCCACCATATAGGATTGCGCCCAGGCCGGAGTCGCCAGGGAAAGAAAAAAGAAGCAAGCCGCCAGTCGTGCCTGGAAATGGAACATGGGATCAGATGTCCCGCCCCTCGACCTTGGTGGTCAATTCGCGCACTTTTTGCGTGGTGCCCGGCAAATGCGGATTCAGCTCCAGGGCGCGGCGGTAAAGCTTCAGGGCGCCCGCCTTGTCGCCATACTCTTCCAGCATGTCGGCCAGTTCATCCAAGGCGCGGAAATGCCGGGGATTGAGCTCTACGGTTTTTTGCAAGCTCACCAGCGCGGCGGTGTCGTCATCCGCCGCATGTTCCAATCCGGCGCGGATATGCCAACCCTCGGCATAGGTGGGAGCGATGGTGGTGACGGCGTCGATCAGCTTTTTCGCGGTTTCCTTGTCGGTGGCGGCCAGCGCCGCCTGCACCCGCGCGATCAGCAGGTCAACGCTGGGGCTGCCCGAAGCACGAAACAGCGCCATCAATTTCTGTTCGATGGGATGGGCATCCTCTTCACGCTCCACCGCCTTGAGCTGGGCGAAAAGCTTGTCCTCGCTGGAGACTTCCTTGGGCGCAGGTGTTTGAGGCTTGGGCGCGGGCGCTTGCATCGGCGCGGCATAAGCCGCGCCTGATGTCAGCAACAGGCAAAGGGCGAGCGCGGAGCGCATAGACCGGAGCTTAGACGGACCAATCTTCCAATTCTAGAGACCCGGCAATTCCAGATTGGCGGGCTTGGGGACTCCCCGGCCGCTCGCTCAAGCTCGCAGCGGTCGTCGTTTTCGCAGGTCCACTGGACCTGCTCACGCCTTGGGCTTCTCCCAAGGCGCCACTCCTCCCCCCTCCGCCCAGTCCAAAAGTTCGGCAATGTGCAGGATGGGCTGGTTCAAGCCCTTGCCGGTCGCCAGATGCTGCAGGCAGCCGATGTTGCCGCTGACCAGCACGTCCGGTTCGGCTGCCGCGATATTGCCCAATTTGCGGTCGCGCAACTGGCTGGAAAGCTCAGGCTGCAGGATGGAATAGGTGCCGGCGGAGCCGCAGCACAAATGGGATTCCGAAAAAGGCGTGACCAGAAATCCCGCCGCTTCCAACATCGCCTCGCCCGCGCCGCTGAGCTTCAAACTGTTCTGCAAGGAGCAGGCGGGATGATAGGCCACCCGCAAGGGGCGCGGCGGCGTCACCGCCATGGGTGTCGCCAGTTCGGCGAAATCGCGCGCGGCGGCGGCGAATTTAGCGGCGCGCTTTTCCCATACCGGATCGCCGGCAAATTGATGGGCATAATCCTTCAATTGTGCCGAACAACCGGTGGCGGTGATCAAAACACCGTCATACTGGCCTTGCTCATAGGCTTCGATGGCGCGTTTGGCCCACATCTGCGAGTCGTGCTCGCGGCCCATATGATGGGGCAGCGCGCCGCAACAGCCCGCGCCTTCCAGCGCCACCAATTCGATACCCCGCCGCGCCAGGACCCGGCCCACCGCGCCGTCGATTTGTGGCGCCAGCGCGCCCTGCACACAGCCGGGCATGATGGCGATGCGCTGTTTGACCTGCGCGGGTTTGGGGAATTGGACAGGCTCGGGCCCTGACGGCTTGGCCGAAAGACCGATGCGCGCCATGGCGCCCAACCGGCCGGGCAGAACCAGGGCGACAGGGGCGCCGATCTTGGCCAGCAGCAGTCCGATGCGCACCAGCGCGGGCCGGGTCATCACCTTGGCGATGGCGAAACGCAGCAGCCGGTCTGCCAGCGGGCGTTCATAATGATCCTGGATATGGGCGCGCGCCTGATCCACCAGCCGCTGATAATTGACGCTGGACGGACAGGCGGTCTTGCAGTTGAGGCAGGAGAGACAGCGGTCGATGTGATAGACCTGCTCCTTGGTCGGGGCGCCGCCCTTTTCCAGCATCTCCTTCATCAGCACGATGCGGCCGCGCGGACTGTCGCGCTCGTCGCCCAAAACGACATAGGTGGGACAGGTGGCGGTACAGAAGCCGCAATGCACGCAGGAGCGCACCGCCTGGGTGGCGGGTCCCAGCTGCGGATCGGCAACCTGTTCGGCAGTGAAATTATATCGCATTACAGCCGCCCAGGATTGAAGAGGGAAAGCGGATCGAACGCCGCCTTGACCGAGCGGCTCAGCGCCGCCAGAGCAGGCGGCTGTGGCGCGAACAGACCCAGACTGGCGCGGCTGGCGGCGGAGCCGCGCAACAGCATCGCCTGGCCGTTTGCCTTGGCGGCGATGGCGCGAATGCGTGGCCCTTCGGACGGATCGGCCGCCAGCCACAGCACCGCGCCAGCCCAATCGCCCAGCCAATGGCGGACATTCACTTCATTTGCCAAGTCCTTGGCGAGACGCGGCGCATCGGCGCGCGCGATCATCAAGCGCCAGATATCGCCGGAAATGTCGGCGAATTTCTCGCCGCTGCCGATGGCGGCAAAAGGATCCTCATCGATCCGGCTCATTGTGTTGCCCAACAAGCCATGCGCCAGCGCGATCTTTTCTTCCAGCGGCTGGCGCGCCCCTTCCAGCTTGATCAGCGCCGCGCCTTGGCCAATATCGGCAAGCATATTGCCGGGCAGATAAGCCAGTCCCGCGGGCTCCAGCGCGCTGAGTGCGATCTTGCGCAAAGCGGCAAAACCGTCCTCCGGTGTGACATCGGTCAGGCAGAGGGTGGTGGCGAATTGCGGCTGGGGGTAGACGCGGAAGGTCATTTCGGTCAGCACACCGAGCGTGCCGAAGGCGCCGCACATCAGCTTGGGCAGATCAAAGCCGGTGACATTTTTCACCACCTTGGCGCCGCCGCGAAAGCTTTCGCCTAAGCCGTTGACGGCACGGAAACCCAAGAGCGAATCCCGTGCCCCGCCATGGCGCAGCTTGCCGGAGCCCGAGGCATCGCTCGACGCCGCGCCGGCCAAGGTTGCTACCCCATTGGAACCGAGCAGCCTGGACCAATCGGCGGGATCGAATCCCAGCCGCTGGTTTTTCTGCGCCAACACCGCCTTGATCTCGGCCAGCGGCGTGCCGGGCTGGGCGGTGATGATCAGTTCCGCCGGCTCATATTTGACGACGCCCGACAGGCCCGACACATCCAGCATCGGCAGATCGCCCCCCTTAGAATCAAGGAGCGGCTTGCCCACCGCGCGGCGGGTGCCGCCCGCCACGATCTCGAACGGCACTTTATCCGCGCGCGCCGCGCGCACGAAATCCACCACCTGATCTTCGTTGGTGACCCTGCTCATCAGTAGCGCGGCAAATGGGGATGGGGCAGCTGGGCGCCGTGGACATGGATGTGCCCTTGTTCGACACAGGCCGACAGAGTCGGGAAAACCTTGCCCGGATTGAACAGGCCCTGGGCGTCGAAGGCGCATTTGACGCGGTGCTGCTGCGCCAGGTCGGATTCGCTGAACTGGTCGGTCATCAGATCGCGCTTTTCCACCCCGATGCCATGTTCGCCCGACAACACGCCGCCGACCTTGACGCAAAGCCGAAGGATATCGGCGCCGAAGGCTTCCGCCCGTTCAAACTCACCCTCTTTCATCGTATCGAAGATGATCAGGGGGTGCAGATTGCCGTCGCCGGCATGAAAGACATTGCAGAAGCCCAGGCCATACTGCTGCGAAAGCTTGGCCATCTCTTCCAGCACCTGCGGCAAGGCATGGCGGGGAATGGTGCCGTCCATGCAGATCATGTCGGGCGCCAGACGCCCCATGGCGGCGAAGGCGGCCTTGCGGCCCGACCAGATGCGGGCGCGCTGTTTTTCGTCGGTGGCTT
>CBHTTW010000193.1:0-5498 GCA_966096025.1 uncultured Alphaproteobacteria bacterium
ATTGGAACGGATGATCGAACATGCTTTCGGCCGCCAGGCTGTAATGGCCATAGCGCTCGACTTCATCGCGCAGGGTTCGAATTTGCTGGCTATGGCAGACATAGCACCCTTCGCGCACATAGATATTGCGGCCTTCCAGTTCCAGCGGCGTATAGGGCCGCATGCCTTCGACCTTCTCCACCGTTCCATTGACCCAGAACAGCGGCGCGATTTCGACGGCGCCGCCCACGGCAATCACCAATATGATGCCGATCAGCAGGTAGATGGAGTTCTTCTCCAACCAGGCGTGACTCATTGCGCGGCCTCCGCTGCCAGGGCCAAGGGCGCCGGCGCAGCGGCCGGCTCGCCGCTGCGAATGGTCTTCCACAGGTTGAACGCCATGATCAGCGTGCCGCCGAGGTACAGCAGGCCGCCCAGCGCCCGGATGATGTAGTAGGGATGCATCGCCAGGACGCTTTCGGAAAAAGCGTATTCCAGGAAGCCGAACTCGTTATAGGCGCGCCACATCAGGCCCTGCATGATGCCCGCCACCCACATCGAGGTGATGTAGAGCACGATGCCCAGCGTCGATATCCAGAAGTGCCATTCCACCAGCGCGTTGGAATAAAGCTTCTTGCGCCAAAGCCACGGCACCAGGCAGTAGATCGCGCCGAAACTGACATAGCCGACCCAGCCGAGCGCGCCGGAATGAACATGCCCGACCGTCCAGTTGGTGTAGTGCGACAGGGCGTTCACCGCCTTCACGCTCATCGCCGGCCCTTCAAAGGTCGCCATGCCATAAAAGGCGACCGACACGACGATCATCCGCAACACCGGATCGGTGCGCAGCTTGTCCCAGGCGCCTGAAAGCGTCATCAAGCCGTTGATCATGCCGCCCCAGCTCGGCATCCACAGGATGATCGAGAAGGTCATGCCCAATGTCTGGGCCCATTCGGGAAGCGCGGTGTAAAGCAGATGATGCGGCCCCGCCCAGATGTAGATGAAGATCAGGCTCCAGAAATGGATGATGGAAAGGCGATAGGAATAGACCGGCCGCTCCGCCCGCTTGGGGATGAAATAATACATGATGCCCAGAAAGCCCGCGGTCAGGAAGAATCCGACCGCGTTGTGGCCATACCACCACTGGGTCAACGCATCCTGCACACCGGAAAACAGCGAATAGCTTTTGCTCTCGAGAAGCGACACGGGCACGGAGAGATTGTTGACGATGTGCAGCACCGCGATGGTGGCAATGAATGCGAGGTAGAACCAGTTGGCGACATAGATGTGCGGCTCTTTGCGCCGGATGAGCGTGCCCAGGAAAGTGATGAGATAACAAACCCAGACAAGCGTGAGCCAAATGTCGGCGTACCATTCCGGCTCGGCATATTCGCGGCTTTCCGTGATGCCCAGAAGATAACCGGTCCCCGCCAGGATGATGAAGCTATTGTACCCCCAGAAGACCAGCCAGGAGAGCGAACCGCCGAACAACCGCGCGCGGCATGTGCGCTGCACGACATAGAAGCTCGTGGCGATCAGTACATTTCCGCCGAAGGCGAAGATCACCGCCGAGGTATGCAGCGGCCTTAGCCGGCCGAAATTGGTCCAGGGCTCATCCGCAAAGTAAAAGAGATTGGGAAACGACAATTGCAGGGCGATGATGACACCGACCAGCATTCCGGCTATGCCCCAGAACATGGAGGCGCCGACACCCGCCTTGATCACGGCTTCGGCATAGGGACGCTTTTCGTCCGCCGGGTCCCGCCCGACATACATCCACATATACCAGACGCCGATGACGGCCATGCAGGCGCCGAAAATCCAGCCCTGCGCCACCATGCGCGGGTCGGGCGAACGGGCGGCCTCGATCAATGACGCAACCAGCCCCAGGAAGATCACCGAAGGCATGAAATAATGGTCGAACCGCCAAGGGGCCTGCTTCACCTCAGCGGTTTGCATGCGGCCTGCCTTGTGGGAGATTTTCGCTTGAAGCCGCCGGGGCCTGTCCTTCGTTGCGGGACGAGCGTGCGATAGCGCGCGCGCTGTGACACCAGGCGGTCCAGCCGGTTGCTGCTGTGGTTGGCTTTTCGTCTATCGGCATGGCGCCCCTCAATGGTCGGCGCTTTGTCGCCCGTGGCGGGACTATCCGCCTTGAGGCCGATCAAATGCTCCGGTCAGGAACGTCCAAGAACCCGGCAAATATGCTGAAATGTCGCGGGTTGGGACCAAAGAACCAGCCCAACCGCCAGGGATAGTCCGCCCGAAACGATCAAAATTGCCGCGATGGTCGAGCGCGCAGTGTTGGCGCAGCAGACCGCATCTCCATTGAGCCGCGAGCTTGGCATGACCCACAGCCCAAGCGGTCCCAGCACGATCGCCAAGAGCATACAACACACCATGGTTCCATCTGCCATGTCCGTGGCATGAGGTCCTTGACCGAACGCAAAACCTGGCGGCGGATTTGCCTTGGTGTTTGATCCGGCGCAAGGCACCGCGGCGCCGAACTTCCAAAGTGAACGGTGGAGACAAGAGCGCGCATGAAACGCATCCTGATCATTGATGGAAATCCGGATCCTTCGCCCGACAGGCTCAGCAGCGCGCTTGCGCGCGCCTACCAGGAAGGAGCCGAGGGGCCCGATTGCATGGTTCGGCGCATCAATATCGGTGGAATCGAGTTTCCCATTCTGAGAAGTGCGGCGGAATTTGCCAGCAGCCCCACCGACAAGGCGATGGTGGAAGCCCGGGCGGCCTTCATGCTGGCCGAGCATATCGTGTTTATTTATCCGCTCTGGCTCGGTGGCCCGCCCGCTTTGTTGAAGGCGTTTATGGAACAGGTCGGCCGGGATCAATTCCTTTTGGGAGAAAACAAGCGCGGCTTTCCGCTGAAAAAAATGAAATGGCGTTCGGCAAGGGTGATCGTCACGATGGGCATGCCTCCGCTGATCTATCGCACGCTATTCGGCGCCCATGGCGTAAAATCATTCAACACCGGCATCCTGCGCCTGGCGGGCTTTTCCCCCATCCGCACATCGTATTTTGGCGGCTCCAGCATTCAAAGGCCGCACTCCGAACGGCTTATCGAGAAGGTGCGGAACATGGGACGGAAAGACGGATGAAGCATGCGCTTTCTGTCGCCAGGATGTTCGCCCAAAGCTCAACTGGAGGCGCGTGATTTTCGGCCGCCCTATTGCCGCTTGCTTGCGGCCATTGCCGCATAAATGAGAAAGCCCAAGACATTCCAGCAGGCGAAAAATATTTGCGTGCGCTGCGGCAGGCTCACGAACAAATAGAGGCAGCCCAGAATGGCGGCCGGTGCGATCAGCCAGGCGGCCTTGGTGCGGAACGGACGATGGCGCAAGGGCTCGCGCCGGCGCAGCACCAGCAGGCACAAAGCCACCGCCATGAACGCGGCCAGGGTCCCGGCATTTGCCAAAGCCGCGATTTGGTCCAATGGCACGATGCCGGCCAGCACGCCCACGATCACCGCCGTCACCCAGGTGATGCGGGTCGGCGTACTGGTCCGCGGATTGATCTTGGACAAAGCGCGGGGGATCAGCCCGTCGCGCGCCATCACGAAGAAAATGCGGCTCTGGCCATACAGAAATGCCAGAATGACGGTCGGCAACGCCACCACAGCGGCCGCCCCAATGATTGCCGCCGCCATACCCGAGCCAAGCTTGCGCAGGATAAGGGCCAAAGGTTCGGCGCTGTGGGCATATTCCGTGAAAGGCATGGAGCCGACCGCCGCCGCCGCGACACCGACGTAAATCAGGGTGCAAACCGCGAGAGACCCCACAATGCCGATCGGAATGTCCCGGCCGGGATTGCGCGCCTCCTCGCTTGCGGTCGAGATGGCGTCAAAGCCATAGAAAGCAAAGAAGATGATGGCCGCCGCCGCCATGACACCATGCGGCGTGCCGGTCATTTCGTGGCTGGTGAAGCCGTAGGGCATGAAGGGATGAAAGGCCGAGAGATGAAAATGCGCGCCGGCCAGCGCAATGAACAACGCCAGCGCAGCCAGCTTCACGACCACCAAGGCGGCATTCAGGTTTGCGCTTTCGCGGGTGCCGGCCGACAGAAGACCCGCTACCACCGCGATGATGAATATCGCCGGCAGATTGACCAGCCCACCGGCATAGGGGCCCATGGACAGCCAGTCCGGCAGCTTCATTCCCAGGCTGGCCAGAAAGCCGCCGACATAGCCCGACCAGCCCACCGCAACCGCACTGACGACCAGGGAATATTCCAGAATCAGGCACCAGCCCACGATCCAGGCAAAGACCTCGCCCAGCGCGACATAGCTGTAGGTGTAGGCGCTGCCGGATGCCGGGATCATGGCCGCGACCTCGGCATAGCACAGCGCCGCGCAGACGCAGATCAGACCCGCTATGAAGAAGGACAGGATAACGGCGGGACCGGCCAAATTCGCGCCCACACCCACCAATGTGTAGATGCCGGTCCCCACCACACCGCCGACACCCAGTCCCACCAGGTGCCACCAGGACAAAGTGGGCGACAGCCTGTGCTGTCCGGGCTGGACAGTAGCGGCCAGGTCCTTACGCTTCATCCATCCGGACATCCGACACCAGAAAAATCCTGCCGGTCACCTTATAGCGCGACAAAGCCTGTTTTTCGCCTGACGGGATTTCCCGGCTTTTCAGCTGGCGCGCAATCCGTCGGCGACCGGAAGGCGCGCGGCGTGGAAAGCGGGCAAGACGCTGCCCAGCAGCCCGATCAGAAGCGCCCAACCCAGGCCCAGCCGGGACGCCTTTGATCCGGCGGGCGGGGTTTTCATCGGCATCGTCATCGCCTTTGGCTCGACCGTGGTTGCCGCCGCCCGTTCACCCAAAACTAACCATCCAATCTGGGCCATCCGGCGCGATTGGTGCCCGATATATTGGTTAGGGCTTCAATAACCGCAGCCGGGCTAGAATTTTCCCCGGGGAAGTCTTGGGGCTCCAGTGGAAAAGGTCCGGTCCGTAAGCGTCATTCTGTCGGTCTGCACCGGTGTCCTGGTGCTGATGCTGGTGACGCTGTTCACGGTCGCCGCCAAGCAGCACTTCGACAGCCGCCAGGCCGCCAACCACCGGCTTTCCATAGCGGCCGTCGCCCAGCAGATGGTGGTGACCGACGAAAGCCTGCGCGATGAGCGGGGTTCGGTGGACGCGGTGCGCCATTTGTCCACTCCCATCAGCCTCTCCGGCCTGGAGCAGATCGTCAAATTCCGCGCCCGCAGCAAGGCGGCACTGGCGGCGCTCAATACGATCCTGGAAACGGAAGCCACCGTCCTCGGCGCAGGGGAAAAACAGCGCTTGATGCGCATGCAGGCGCGCTATGAGCTTGCCTATGGCCGGATGACGGAGATGCTGCGCCTGCCCGCGCCCGATCGCGACCCGTCCATCGAAGCGGAATGGGTCGCGGCGATCAACGACATGGTCGCCACTTTCGAAAAGGAAATCGTGACCCTGTCCTTGCGGTTGTCGGGCATCGATTCCTTCATCGACGAGATGATGAAGGCG
>CBHTTW010000194.1:0-5482 GCA_966096025.1 uncultured Alphaproteobacteria bacterium
CCTTGTCGTCGGCGATCAACAGGCTGCCGTCCTTGGCGATGGCCAGTTGCGAGGGTGTGCCCCAGACATAAAGCTTGCCGCCCCTTGTGGTGGAAAAGCCGGTGACGAAATCCTCATAACCGCCGGCCGGCACGCCATTCTTGAACTTGACGCGCACCACCTTATAGCCATCGAGCTTGTCGTAAGGCCCGGAGCCATGGATGGCGACAAAGCCGTCGCCCTGATAGTCGGCGGGAAATTGCGCGCCGGTGTAAAAGACCAGGCCCAAAGGCGCGGTATGCGCCCCCAGCAAAACCTCCGGCACCTTGGTCTTGGCCACCAGGTCGGGACGCTTTGTACCGAACACCGGATCGGGATTGGGGCCGTTATAGGCATAGGGCCAGCCGAAGAAATCGCCTTCGCCGGCTTGCGCCAGAAAATCCGACGGCAGGCGCGCGCCCAGCTTGTCGCGCTCATTGACCGTGACCCATAATTTTCCGGTGGCGGGGTGGAAGGCCAGGCCTTCGACATTGCGCAGTCCAGTGGCGAAAGGTGTCATCGTCCCGTCGGCGCCGATGCGCTGGATGGAGGCATCGGGCAAAGGCTGTTCGGAGACATCGTCGCGCGCGCCGATCGCCAGATAGAGCTGGCCCTTGGAATCCACGGCGATGTCGCGCGTGGCATGCCAGCCTTGCGGGCGCAGGTCGGGCGCCTTGGTCAGGCGGATAAAGTCGGCCGCCGCCAGGCTGTCCTTGCCTTGATAGGCCGCCCGCCACACCGCCTGGGTATCGCCGATATAAATCTGGCCGCCCTGCAAGGCGATGCCGTGCGGCGTCTTGAAGCCGGCGACGATCTGTTTGATCTGCTCGGCCTTGCCGTCGCCATCGCCGTCGCGCAACCGCACCACAATGCCGGGACCTTCGCCGACAACAAAGACATCGCCTTCCGGCGACACCGCCAGGGAGCGGGGATGCTGGAGACCGGCGGCGAAAAGCGAAACCGTAAAGCCCGGCGGCGCCTGCGGCATCGCACCGGCCGGACGTTCGACAAAGTCGGGATCGAAATCCGCCGGGGTGGTGCTATTGGGCGGCGGCAGGTCCTTCGGCAAAAGGATGAAATGATCGCCGGGCGCCGCCTGCGCACAGACGGATGCCGTCAATAGAAATCCGGCCAGGCATGAGATGGCGCGCATGGTCGCTCCCCAGTAAAACCAACAGGGTGATCAGACGGTAAGGGCTTCCCAACCGTTTTGGGTCAGCGCTTCCAGCGGCGAGAAGCGGATCTTGTAGTCCATCTTGTCGCTGCCGCGCACCCAATAGCCCAGATAGACATAGGGCATGCCCGCCGCGCGGGCCGCCTGCACATGATCCAGGATCATATAGGTGCCCAGGCTGCGCGCTTCCTCGCCGGGATGAAAGAAGCTGTAGACCATGCTGAGCCCGTCGCGCAGCCGGTCGGTGAGGGCGCAAGCCAGCAGAGTACCGTCATCTTTGCGGTACTCCACAATGTGTGTGTTAACCGGGGTTTCCTCGACCATGGCGACATAGTCGAACAGGCCCATATCGCTCATGCCGCCGCCGGGATGGCGCGAATCCAGATAGGTCCGCAGCAGCGCGAATTGTTCGCGAGTGGCTTCCGCCACCACTTCGGCGCGCAGCACATCGCCGCTGCGGCGCTGGATGCGTTTCTGGCTGCGGCTGGCGGCGAACTCGCCGCAGCGTATGCGCACCGAGACACAGGCATTGCAGCCTTCACAGGCCGGGCGATAGGCGATGGACTGGCTGCGGCGGAAGCCGGAATGGGTGAGGGCCTCGGACAAGGGCTGGGCCAGATTGCCGCCCAGCCGGGCGAAGACCTTGCGCTCGGTCTTGCCGGGCAAATAGGGGCAGGGTCCGCCTGGGGTCAGGAAGAATTGCGGTACCCTTGTGTTGCGTTGGTCGGTCACCTGCGCCCAATACCCCGGCAAATCAATGGCTCGAGTATGCCGGGAGCCCGCGCAGAGAAAAGCGGATTATTCGCCCAAAGACAGGTTTTTTTGCTTTTGGTTACAGGACTCTCCCGCGAGATTTCGCGGAACCGGCCTGGCTCGGAGAGGTTAATTCAGCCCGGTATTGGCGGGAACCGGCGGCGCCTCGCGCATCAGCAGGATGGAAAGCCTGCGATTGGCGCTGGCATTGGGGTCTTCGGGCAAAAGCGGTTCCGATCCGGCCTTGCCCGCCACTTCGTAAATGCGGTCGGTGCCCAACCCGCCCGTCTGCAACAGGGCGCGGGCCTGGTTGGCGCGGTTGGACGACAGGTCCCAGGCGGCGCCGGGCGCATCATTGCCGCTGGTGTGACCGCTGATCGAGACCCGGTTGGGCAGGCTGGCCACGATACCGCCGATCGCCGCCAGCAATTTCTTGGCATAAGGCATCGGCTCGTTGGAGCCCTGCTGGAACATCGGGCGGCCTTCCTGATCGACCAGCTGGATGCGCAGGCCTTGCGGCGTATTCTCGGTGATCACCTGATGGGACAGGTTGGCGATATCGGGATTGTCCTGGATCGCCTGATGGATCGCTTCGGCGGCATGGGAGAAGTCGCCGTCCTGCGCCGATTTGGAATCCGAATTGCTGTTGGAGCTGGCATTGGCGCCGCCCTGGGTCGCGCCCGCGGCCAGCGATTTTTGGGCATTCGAAGGCGAGGGCGGCGACTGCCGCTGCATCACCGATTGCGCCCCGCCGGCATGGGCGCCGTCTTCGCCCAGCACCTTGCCGCCCAATACGCCGCCCGATCCGGAGACCGTCTGGGCGATGGATTGGGGCGCGAAATAGTCGGCGATGCCGCGTTTCTGCTCCGGCGTGGTGGTATTGATCAGCCACATCAGCAGAAAGAAGGCCATCATCGCGGTGACGAAGTCGGCATAGGCGACTTTCCAGGCGCCGCCGTGATGGCCGCCATGTCCGCCCTTCTTGATCTTTTTAATGACGACCGCGTTATCGCCGGCCATGTCCGCCACCTTGATAAAACACCCGGGCTGGGCCTTGCGGTCTTTTCGCCGGGTGCCCTAACCTCAGGCTGTATCATGCATAATCCCCCTTAACCGAAGGTGAAACGGGGCGGTTCGAAAGAGGCTTATGGACTTCGATATCAAGGGTTTTCGCGATGCGATGGGGTGTTTTCCCACCGGTATCGCGGTGATGACCGCTGCAGCGCCGGCGGCGGATCAGGAGATGTCCCATATTGGGATTACCGTGAACAGCTTTACCTCGGTGTCGCTGGAACCGCCATTGGTGTTGTGGTGCATCGACCGCCGCTCGCGCCGCTATCCGCATTTTGCGCAAGCATCCGGCTTCACGGTTTCGATTCTGGCCAGCGGTCATCGCGAGGTTTCGGCGCGGCTGGCGCGCGCCGGTGAGCATAATCTCGACGGCATCGCGCTGATCCCCACCGAACTGGGCCCGCCGGCGCTGGCGGATTCCCTGGCGGTGTTCGAATGCGCCCGCGAGAGCGTGCAGGATGCGGGCGATCACGCCATCTTGATCGGACGGGTGTTGCGCTTTGCCCGCCATGACGGGGCAGGCGCGCCGCTGGTTTACTTCCGCGGCAAATACGGCGCCCTGGCGCAGGACGATCCGGCTTAGGCCGGTTGGCAAATGCCTGGCGACGACCGTTACTTTCCGGGTGGTTCAAGCCGAGCCGTCCGCGCCAGCTTGCGCGTCAATGCCAGCCTTCGAAAAGGCCCGCATCGTACCAGTCCCAGATGACATAGAAGACGAACATCGGCTTGCGTTCCGCGGTGTTGTTGAGGGGGACGCGCAAGCCCGCGCTGGCCAGAATATGCTGGCGCCTGGAAAGACTGACCTGCAGCTGTGGCGCGATATCCCAATCCACCTGCGCTCCTGGAGAGAATTCATGCCAAGTGAGAAGTTCGACCTGGGGTGACCAGGATCGCCCCCAGCCATCGTCGTCCGCGAAGGTCCGGCCCAACGACAGATGGGCATGGGCCTCCATCGGCAATCCCTTGCCGGCCGGGAATTCGCCGAAGATATCGCCTTGCAGGAAAAATTCCCCCGGCAAGGATTGGGCGAACAAGGCATGGGTCTCAAAACTGAAGGTGCCCTTTCCCAGGCCGCGCGCGGCGTTGCCTGTCGGGAGCACGACTTCGCCAAGCATGCTGAAGATCGTGCCGCTATCCACATCGGCCAGCAGGTTCTGTTTCCACGCCACGCCGATATCGCCGATGCCCGTCTTGGCGCCCGCGCCGCTATCGATGCTGGAGAAAGGCAAATTCACTTCCAGCTGTCCGCGCGCGCCAAACCGCTTCTCGTAGATCGAGGTGGATGTGATGTCCCGGGCGCCGGCCGTATTGAAAGTCGTGAGGTTCAGCGCCTCATCCTCGGGGAATGCCTTTTCGGTGAACATCGCCAGCGGAAAGTTGAACTCCCCTCGGGGCCAGCCGGATTTTTCGCAGAAGCTCCGCAAATAGCCGATGATTGCGTCGATTTCATCATCGCTGAGCGCCTGATCGAACGCCGGCATGGTGCGGGGAAATGCGCGGCGCGGTCCCCCCCTGTGGATGATCGAGGACCAGTCGCCATCGGCTTCCCGGTTGGCGAAGCTGCAATCATGGAAGTTGGGCATGGTGTAGGGAAAGCCCACATCCGAGACTTTCCGGTCGCCGCGCCCGTCCGAACCATGACATGTGGCGCAATTATCCTTGAACAGCGCGCGGCCATCCGGCGATTGCGATGCAGGCGCAGCCATGCAGGGCGATATGCAAGTGCCTATCAAAAACAAAACCGAAATCGATTTCGACAATGCGAGCAAATTACGTCTCCGCGCGGATGCGAATTAGAACCGATGCGGGCGTTGACGCAAGTTCGCCCGCATTGCTAACTCGCATCGCTGCCGGGATTCTTTCTGCATATGCAAGTGATCCGCAAACACGCGAAGCTTTTCCTGACATGCGGGTCGCTGGCGATCGCGCCTGTCCTGGCCTTTGCGACACATGCGGTGTTTGCCCAGGAGGCGAACGGCCAATTCAAGCGCCCGATAAGCCATCTCCTGTTCACGACTTCGACTCACTGCGTCTCATGCCACAGTCAGGTTGTTGCTTCCGACGGAGAAGACATCTCGATCGGTTATCAATGGCGTGCCTCGATCATGGCGAATTCGGCTCGCGATCCTTACTGGCAAGCTTCGATCCGCCGCGAAACCATGGACCATCCGGAGGCAACCGCCGCGATTGAGGACAAATGCGCCACCTGCCACATGCCGATGCAGCGGTTCCAGGCCCGGGCCGAGGGTTTGCGCGGCGAAGTGCTGAAGTATTTGACCGCTATCGGCGACGGTTCGGCGATGCAGGAATCCGAAGGCGAGTTGGAAAATGCCAAGGATGTGAAGGCCGCCTTGGCGGCCGACGGGGTCGGCTGCACGCTATGCCATCAGATTCAACCCGGTAATTTGGGCCAGCCCGCCAGCCTGGACGGCGGTTTCCTCATCGACACGGAAAAAAAGCCGGAGG
>CBHTTW010000195.1:0-5451 GCA_966096025.1 uncultured Alphaproteobacteria bacterium
ATACCGACCTGGTGATCATTCCGGTGGAGAATTCGCTGATCGGCCGCATCGCCGATATCCATCATCTGCTGCCCGATTCCGGCCTGCACATCGTGGGCGAGCATTTCCTGCCCATCCGTCACCAATTGCTGGGGCTGAAGGGCGCAAGCCTGGACGATGTCAAAAGCGTCTACAGTCAGGCACCGGCGCTGGCGCAGTGCCGCAATCTGCTGCGGTCGCGCAAGCTGGTGGTGCATCACTGGTATGACACGGCGGGTTCGGCCAAGCATGTCGCCGAGCTGGGCGACAAAAGCGTCGCGGCCATCGCCTCCAGCCTGGCGGCGGAATTTTACGGGCTTCAGATTCTTGAGGCCGATGTCGAGGACGAGCATCACAATGCCACCCGCTTTTTGATCATGTCGCGCCGCGATGAGCGCGCGCCCAATCAAGGCAAGGTGGTGACCAGCTTTGTGTTCCAGGTGAAGAATGTCCCGGCCGCGCTTTACAAGGCGCTCGGCGCTTTCGCCACCAATGGCGTCAACATGACAAAGCTGGAAAGCTATCAATTGGGCGGTTCGTTCAATGCCACCCAATTTTATGCCGACATCCAGGGCCACCCCGACCAGCCGCATGTGGCGCATGCTTTGGAAGAGTTGGCATTCCACACCGCCAGCCACACGATAATGGGTGTCTATCCGGCCTCTCCCTTTCGGGAAGATATGCCCTAACGCTCGACCCAATCTCTGATGAGATGATGGGCAATGGCGATGGTTGCGGGCAGCTTCATTTCGTCTTCGATCTGATGCGCCAGCCGGGCGCGGGCTTCGTCTTTTGTCAGCCAGCGCGCCGCTTCGATTTCGTTTCCGTCTATCGTGAAATCGCGGCTCAAGGCCTGCGCATAACAGCCCAGCATCAGGGACGAAGGAAAAGGCCAGGGCTGGGTGGCGTGATACTGAACGGCGCCGACCTGCAGGTCGACTTCTTCGCGCAATTCGCGGCGCACCGCTTCTTCCATGCTTTCGCCCGGTTCGACAAAACCGGCAAAGGCGGAAAAAAGCCCCGGGGGAAAGCGCAAATTGCGCCCCACCAGACATTCGTCGTCCATCAGCGGCAGCATGATCACCACCGGATCGGTGCGGGGAAAATGCTCCGCCCCGCAAGCCGGACATAGGCGGCGATAACCGCCATCGCGCATTTGTGTCGGCGCGCCGCAATTGGGGCAGAAGCCGTGACGCTTATGCCAATCCAGCAGCGCCTTGGCCTGGCCGGCTATCGCGGTGTCGCGCACCGGCAGCACAAAGGCGCAGGCGCGCATCTCCTGAAAGCCGCCAAAGCCCAATTGCGGTTCTTCCTCGCCCGGAAGATCGACGGCAAACAGCGCCTGCTCGCCGTCCAGGCCCAGAAAAATGTTACAGCACCCCTGCCACGCCTCGCGCCTCGGCAAAAAGCCCGCGCGCTCTTCCACCACCAGGGGACGGTTCTGCCAAAAAGGCAAAAAAAGGCCCCTGGCAGCTTGAATTTCCAGCCATGCCTCATCGCCGCGCCGATGGCTGGCGCGGTCCAGAGGATTGCCGCTGAAGGTGAGGGCCGCTGTCAACGCGTATTTTTCCGTACACGAAAATGTGACGAAGTCATCGGCTTTCCCGATCTGACACAAGTTTCTTAAACACCAATTTACAGCCGCTGACTATGGTGCCGGCCCAAGAAGGAAGCCTGATGTTGTTCGTCCTGGGTTGCGTTTATTACCAGCATGATCTGTGGATGCTGCTGGCGGCGGCGTGCATTTGCATTTTCGCCTGCATCACCGCGCGCGCCATGGTGCTGCGCGGCGGCGCTTCTCAAGACATGCGGACGCGCGTCAGCTGGCTGTTGGGCGCGGGCATGGTTTCGGGGGCCGGCGTATGGGCCACCCATTTTGTCGCCATGCTGGCTTACGAGATTTCCCTGCCGCTGCGCTTCGACCTGGGCCTGACCGTCCTGTCGGTGGTGATGGCCATGGCCATATCGGCGGCGGGCTTTGCCTTGTCCTTCAGCCGCGTGGGCGGCGCAGTTGGCGGCATGGTGGTGGGCATGGCGGTCCTCACCATGCATTACACCGGCATGGCGGCGCTGCGTCTTCCCGCCCAAGCGGTGTGGAACCAGCAACTGATCGTCGCCTCGATCCTGATCGGCGTTTCTGTCGGCGGCTTGGCGGGCCATTTCACGGCGCTGCCGCCCAGCCGCTGGAACAATGTGATCACGGTGACCTTGCGTGTGCTGGCGATATTGGGCGTGCATTTCACCGCCATGGCGGCGGTAAAATTCCTTCCCGTGCCGGACGCCGGCGCCGTCACGCCCCTGGCCATGTCTCCCACCACCATGGCGGTGCTGGTGACCGCCGCGGGCATGTTCATCGTCGGGCAGGCGCTCGTCATGGTGCTGGTGGACCGCCATTTGAGTGCGCGCGCCAAGGGCGAGGAACAACGGCTGCGCGACCATATTGTCGAGCTGGAAAAGACCCAGCAAAAGCTGGAAAAAACCTCCAACGATTTGACCATCGCCCTGGGCCAGGCCGCCCAAGCCAGCAAGGCAAAATCGGAATTCCTGGCATCGATGAGCCATGAGCTGCGCACCCCGCTCAATGCGGTGATCGGTTTTTCCGACGCCATGGTGCTGGAAGTCTTCGGCCCCCTGGCCGAGCGGTACAAGAATTATACCTCCGATATCCGCAGCAGCGGCGCCCATCTTCTGTCTTTGATCAATGACGTACTGGACCTGTCGCGGCTGGATGCCGGACAGGCTGAGTTGCGCGAAGAGGTATTCAAGCTGGACGAATTGGTGAGCGAATGCCTGCGCATGGTGCTCAACCAGGCTGAGAAGGGCGGCATTGTGCTCTCCGCCGATCTCGCGGATCAAACGCTGGCGCTCAAAGCCGACCGGCGGCGGATCAAGCAGGTGTTGGTCAATCTTTTGTCCAATGCGGTGAAATTCACCCCTTGCGGGGGGCAGGTGAAAGTCTGCGCCCAGCTGACCGGCACCGGCCTTGCCCTGGCGGTTATCGACAGCGGCATCGGCATATCGCCCCAGGACATCCCCAAGGCCCTGGAAGTGTTCGGTCAGGTGGATTCCTCGCTGGCGCGCAAATATGAAGGCACCGGCCTGGGCCTGCCTTTGTCCAAGCAATTGATGGAACTGCATGGCGGCAGCCTGAGGCTGGAAAGCCAGGTGAATGTGGGAACCATAGTGACGGTGACCCTGCCGCGGGAGCGGCTGGTGGCGCGGGATTTGGTCGCCGCCGCCTGAATTGGGGCCGGACTCGCAATTCCTGCCCAAAATCCCTATATCCCCACCCGGAAGTCCGCTGGACGAGCCGCTCGCCAACCCGGTCAGGTCGGGAACGAAGCAGCCGTAACGAATCCGGCACGGGTCGGCGGGCTTCCACTCAATCCGGTCAGGTCGGGAAGGGTGAGAGCGGCGGCCAAGCCGCTCGAACGCCATACCGAATCGGCTAGGGGTCGTTCCGGCTTCCACTTTACCCACAACACAATCCCGGCCGCAGGCTGGATTTTGATGGCCGCTCCGGCTCGCGCCGACGGTCTTGCTTGCTATAGTCCGCCCATGGCCAAAACCTCCGCCCAGCCCTACCGCGTCCTGGCGCGCAAATACCGTCCCACCGACTTCACCGGCCTGATCGGGCAGGAGGCGCTGGTGCGCACCCTGTCCAATGCCTTTGCCACCGGACGCATCGCCCATGCCTTCATGCTGACGGGGGTGCGCGGGGTAGGAAAAACCACCACGGCGCGCATCATTGCGCGGGCTCTGAATTGCATCGGGCCCGACGGCAAGCGCACTGAACCGACCATCCATCCTTGCGGCAAATGCGAGCCCTGCACGTCCATCTCGGAATCGCGCAATGTCGATGTCCAGGAAATGGACGCCGCCTCGCGCACCGGTATCGACGATATCCGCGAGATCATCGAGGGCGTGCGCTATGCCCCGGTCGCGGCGCGCTACAAGGTCTATATCATCGACGAAGTGCACATGTTGTCCAAACAGGCCTTTAACGGCCTGCTCAAGACCCTGGAAGAACCGCCGCCGCATGTGAAATTCGTCTTCGCCACCACCGAGATCCGCAAAGTGCCGGTGACGGTCTTGTCGCGCTGCCAGCGTTTCGATTTGCGCCGCATCGACAGCGCCGAGCTTGCCGGCTATCTGGCGGGCCTGGCGGACAAGGAGAAGGTCGGAATCGAGGAAGGCGCCCTGGCCTTGATCGCGCGTGCCGCCGAGGGTTCGGCGCGCGATGCCCTGTCCTTGCTCGATCAAGCCATCGCGCATGGCGAAGGCGAAATGATCACCGCCGACACGGTGCGCCAGATGCTGGGCCTGGCCGATCGCGGCCGGGTGCTGGATATTTTTGAAAAGCTGATGGCCGGCAAACTTTCGGAAGCCCTGACCGATCTGGGCGCGCTTTATGATGCCGGCGCCGATCCCTTGGCGGTGATGCAGGATCTGCTCGAAACCACCCATTTCCTCACCCGGGTCAAGGTCGCGCCCGCGGCGCAAGGTTTCTTCGACGGCGGCTCGGGCGAAGCCAAGCGCGCCGCCGAGCTCGCCGCCAAACTGTCGGTGGCGTCATTGACACGCGCCTGGCAGATCTTGCTCAAGGGCCTGTTCGAAGTGCGCGACGCCACCCGTCCCATCTCGGCTTGCGAAATGGCGCTGATCCGCCTGTCCTATGCCGCGGAATTGCCGCCCACCGACAGGCTGGTGAAGGATTTGCTCGAGGGCGGCGCGGTTCCGGCGCCGCGCGGCAATGGCGCGCCGGCGCCATCAGCGCCTTCCCGTGCGCCGGTGGCTTCGGGCTCGGCCATGCCAGCACGCGCCGCACTTCCTGAAGGCGCGCCCACCGCTTCCATCCGCAATCTGGAAGACATCGTGGCGCTGGCTGCCACCCACAATGCGCCCATCCTGAAAGTGGCGCTGGAAAATTATATCCATCTGGTTCATCTCGAGCCGGGGCGCATCGAATTTCGCCCGCATCCGCGCGCGCCCAAAAGCCTGGCGGGCGATCTGCAGCAAAAGTTGCGCGACTGGACCGGCGAACGCTGGGCGGTGTCGATTGCCAATCAGGGCGGCGCTCCCACTTTGGCGGAACAGAAACAATTGGCGAAAACCGCGCGCTTTGAAGCGGTGGCGCAGGAACCCATGGTGCGCGCTGTGCTGGACCGTTTCCCCGGCGCCGAAATCGTCGCGGTCCGGGACGTGGTGTCGGAAGACATCGCCGCGCCGATGCCGGACGTAGACCAAGAATGAAATATCGAACTGTCATCCCCGGCGACCATCGCGGCGCCAGCCACGATGTGAGGGAAGGGGACCCAGGTGGAAAGAACAAGCGCGACCTAACCACCTGGGTTCCCTTCCCCTCGCATTGCTTGCGCAATGCTCGGCCGGGAATGACATTGGTGCTGTAATGGCGGCGATCGGTTCCGAGAT
>CBHTTW010000196.1:0-5428 GCA_966096025.1 uncultured Alphaproteobacteria bacterium
GAACGACAAGTGGGACTACTTCTGTGGATCATAAATTTCACATCCATCTGGTTTCGGACTCCACCGGCGAAACCCTGCACGCCATGACCAACGCGGCCCTGGCCCAGTTCGACGATGTCGAAGTGATGGTGCATCCCTATGCCTTGGTGCGGGCGCAAGCCCAGCTCACCCGGGCCTTGGACCATATCGCCATCATGCCGGGAATTGTGTTTTTCACCCTGGCCAATCAGGGGCTGCGCGACAAGCTGATCGCCCGCTGCGCCGACATCCAGGTGCAGTGCATCGATGTGCTGGAGGGGCCGGTCACGTCCCTGCGTCATTTCCTGGGCCGGGCGGAAACCCACAGGGTGGGCCGCCAGCATGAAGTGGACGCGCGCTATCTCGACCGTATCGAGGCGCTGAACTTCAGTATCGCCCATGATGACGGCCAGTCCCTGGATTCCATCGACGGGGCGGAGGTCATTCTCACCGGCGCCAGCCGCACCTCCAAGACCCCCACCTGTGTCTATCTCGCCATTCGCGGCATTCGCGCCGCCAATGTCCCCTTGGTCCCGCGCATGCCGCCGCCGCCGCAATTGCTGGCAGCCAGGCGTCCGCTGATCGTGGGCCTGTGGGTATCGCCGGACCGGTTGGTGCAGGTGCGGCGCAACCGGCTGACCAGCATGGGCGAGGACCGCGACAGCGATTATGTCGAACTGGATGCGGTCAGGGCCGAGATCGCCGCCACCCGCCAGCTGTTCGAAAACCAGGATTGGCCGACCATCGATGTCTCGCGCCGCTCGATCGAGGAGACGGCGGCGGCGGTGATGAACCTGCTGGCCGAACGCAAGGAAGCCGCCCGGTGAGCCTGATCCTGGCTTCGGCCAGCAGCAGCCGCAAAATGCTCCTGACTGCCGCCGGGGTTTCCTTCACCGCCGATCCCGCCGACCTGGATGAGGCCGCGCTGATGGCGGGGCTGAAAGACGCGGGTGCCGAGGTGATGGCCCGCCGCCTGGCCGAGGAGAAAGCCATGGCGGTGTCACGCCGCCATCCGGGACGGACCGTGCTGGGCGGCGACAGTGTGATCGCTTTTGACGGCGACCATCTCAGCAAATGCGCCAGCCTCCAGGAGGCGCGCGCGCTGCTGGCGCGGCTTTCGGGCAAGACCCATCTGCTGGTCTCCGCCGCGGCCTTGGCCCGCGATGGGGCCTTGCTGTGGGCGCATGCCAGCCCCTGCCGGATGACCATGCGCGATCTAAGCCCGCAATTCCTGGACGATTATCTGGCGCAGGAAGGCAAGGCGATCCTGTCTTCGGTGGGCTGTTACCATTTCGAAGGGCGCGGGGCGCAATTGTTCGCTAGAGTGGATGGCGATTATTTTTCGGTGCTGGGGCTGCCGCTCTTGCCGGTCCTGGCCCAGCTGCGCAAGGAAGGCCTGTTGGCATCATGAGTTTGACGGGAAAGGGCAGGATCGCCGGTGTCATCGGCTGGCCGGTGACCCATTCGCTGTCGCCGGTGCTGCATGGCCATTGGCTTGCCGCCTACGGCATTGACGGCGCCATGATCCCCCTGGCGGCCAAGACCGAAGACTTCTCCGCCATCATCAATGGCGTGCGCCGCGCCGGATTCAAGGGCGTGAATGTGACGGTGCCGCACAAGGAAGCCGCCTTTGCGCTGGCGCACAAGACCGATGACGCCGCGCGCATGGCGGGCGCCGCCAATCTGTTGATATTCCATGGGCGCGAAATAGAAGGGCGCAATACCGACAGTTTCGGCCTGTCGGAATCCTTGCGCGAGTCCATCGGCACTTTGGACGGCAAGACCGTGGTGCTGCTGGGCGCGGGCGGCGCGGCGCGCGGGGCGATCCTGGCACTGCAAATGCTGGGCGCGGGAAAAATCCATCTGCTCAACCGTGATGCGGCGCGGGCAAAAACGCTTGCCGCCGCCTTGGGTGCGCATGTGAAGGTCGCCATCAGCCCCGGCGCCCTGAGCGAATGGAACGGCTGCGCCGGTGAAGCGGCCCTGCTGATCAATTCCACCAGCGCGGGCATGGGCGCCAACCCGCCCTTGGAGATCGATCTGTCGGCGCTGCCGAAATCCGCCGCGGTTTGCGACATCGTCTACAATCCCTTGGAAACCAGGCTGCTGAAAGATGCCGCCGCCCGCGGCCACAAAACCATCGACGGCCTGGGCATGCTGATGCATCAGGCCGTGCCGTCGTTCGAGGCGTTCTTTGGCGTGAAACCCGAAGTCACGCCGGCCCTGCGCGAGGCGCTGGTAAAGGCACTCCGTGAGCGCGGCTAAGCCCTTTGTGATCGGGCTCACCGGCGCGATCGGCATGGGCAAAAGTGAGACCGCCAAACTCTTTGCCGCCGAAGGCGTGCCGGTGTTCGATGCCGACGCAGCCATCCATGATCTCTATGCCGGCGAAGCCGTGGCGGCGGTTGAGGCGGCCTTTCCCGGCTCGACCAGGAATGGCGCGGTCGACCGCGCCGCCCTGGCGCGCCAGGTGATGGACGATCCTGCCGCGCTGACCCGGTTGGAACAGTTGGTGCATCCCATGGTGGTCCGGCGGCGGGAAGAATTCCTGGCCGGGGCGAAGGCGCCGATTGTGGTGCTGGACATTCCGCTGCTGCTGGAAACCGGAACCAAGGTGGATGCGGTGGTGGTTGCGACCGCACCCGAACATGTGCAGCGCCAGCGCGTTTTGGCCCGCTCCGGCATGATCGAGGCCAAATTCCAGGCGCTTTGTGCGCGCCAGTTCAGCGATGCGCAAAAGCGTGCACAGGCGGATTATCTGGTTGTGACCGACAAGGGCTTGGATGACGCGCGTGATCAGGTGAAAATGATCCTGTCTGATATCCGGAAGAAGTTGGATGCGTGAGATAGTCTTCGACACCGAAACGACAGGCTTTGAGCCTGGTGACGGTCACCGGATCGTCGAGATCGGCTGTGTCGAGTTGATGGATCATTTTCCCACCGGCCGCACCCTGCAATTCTATCTCAATCCCGAACGCGACATTCCCATCGAGTCCCAGCGCGTGCACGGCTTGACGGCGGAATTTTTGGCCGACAAAGCCCTGTTCGCCCACATCGCGGAAGAGTTCCTGGAATTTCTGGGCGATGCGCCGCTGGTGATCCACAATGCCAGCTTCGACATCAAATTCATCAACGCCGAATTGAAGCGGGTCGGCCGCGGCCCCATTCCGCTTTCGCGCGCCATCGATACGATAGAGATCGCCAAGCGCAAACTTCCAGGCGTGCGCTATTCCCTGGACGAATTGTGCAAGCGTTTTGGCATCGATCTCTCCGCCCGCACTTTGCACGGCGCGCTGCTCGACGCCCAATTGACGGCGGAAGTCTATCTGGAGCTGATCGGCGGGCGGCAGCGCGGCTTGATGCTGGCGCCGGTCGAAATCGCCGCCGCCGCCACGGCCGAGCTGGTGCGCTCCGCGCGTCAGCGCCCGGAGAAACTGGCGCCGTCGATCACCGCGGCGGAATTGGAAGCCCACACCGCCTTTGTCGCCAAGGAGTTAGGCGAAAAGTCGATCTGGGTGAGCCGGGATTAGCGAAAGGTCCAGCGGACCTTTCGCCCCGGCGAACGCCGCAGCGGCGCGCGTGTAGCGCGTCGCGAGGCCGGGACCGCAGCCCGCACCGCTGGGTAATAATTTGCTTTAAGCGCTGCCCTGCGGCTGGGCGGCTTGCGCCTGCGCCACGCGGGCCTGATACAGCGCCATGAAATCGATCGGCTCGATCATCAAGGGCGGCATGCCGCCATCGCGCACCACATCGGCCACGATCCGGCGCACAAAGGGGAACAGCATGTGCGGCGCCTGGATCAGCAGGATCAATTGCTGGGTGCCGGTATCGGGAACATTGGTCAGGCGGAAGGCGCCGGCATAGGCGATTTCCAGCAGGAACAGCGGCTTGCCGTCATTTTTGGCGTCGACGCGGATTTTCAGCTCCACTTCGAACATGTCCTTTTCGCCCATGCGGGCGGCGTTGAGGTCCACCCCCAGTTCGATCTGCGGCCGCGCGCTGATGCCGGACGTGGCGCCGGGATTTTCGAAGGAGAGGTCCTTGATATATTGGCCCACCACCTGAAGGTTGGGCACGGCCGGCTGGCCTTGATTGTCAGGGGTTCCTTCGCCGCTCATGGTCGCTCTTTCGCTAAATCTGGTCTTATGGGATCGGGGCTGGGCGCTACCATGGATTGCTCGGGCCTGACAAGCGAAGGCTCAAAGACGGTAAAAGCCGCTTTTCATGACTGGCCGACAGGGATTAGGTTCGGGAACGGCGGGGCGGCCATTTTCAAGGGTTTATCATGCCGGATTCTCAGACATTGGGCCTTGTGATCGCCGGAACGGTGGCGGCGGTCATCTGTTTTCGCCTCTATGCCATCCTGGGGCGGCGCACCGGCCATGAGCCTCCGCCGCAACCGGTTCCCGCACCCAGGCCGGCGGCGCCTTTGCCGCAACCGGTGCCGGAAAGCGCCCCTTCCGCCAACGGCCTGTTGGATATTCAGCTGGCCGACCGCAACTTCGATGTCCCCAAATTCCTGGCGGGCGCGCGCGAAGCCTATAACCGCATCGTGACGGCCTTCATCAAGGGCGACCGCGAGGAACTGCGCCCGCTTCTGTCGCCGGAAGTCTTTGCCGCTTTCGATGCCGGCATCAAAACGCGAACCGAGCCCGCCGCCCCACTGGTGAAATTGCAGGACGCGCGCGTCACCGGATCGGCGATGCAGGGCCGGAATGCGGAAATCACCGTGGCGTTCACCGCCGAATTCACCACCGGCACCGTCGTCGATGTCTGGACCTTTGAGCGCAACCTGGATTCCTCCGACCCCAATTGGACGCTGGTGGCGACATCGGGCGATCTGCCTGAAAATGATTTACCCGGATAAGAAAGCCGCCCCCTCCCGGATAGGGCTCGCGCTGCTGTTGCTGGCGGCGGCGGGCTGCACCACGCCGCCGCCCCCGCCGGCGGTACCGCCGATTCAAGCCGGGCTGCACCTTTCCAGGGCGAGCTTTGCCGACCTGCCGCAATGGAGCGGCGCGGATCAAGCCCGCGCCCAGCTTTCCTTTCAGCGCAGTTGCACGGTGCTGATGGCAAAGCCCGGCGACACGGCCCTCAGCGGCAGCGGCTATGCCGGGACCGTGGCGGACTGGCGCGCGGCCTGCGACGGCGCCAAGGCACCGGATTTTTTTGAAAAAAACTTCACGCCTTTCGCCGTCAGCGGCGAGGCCCTGTTCACCGGCTATTATGAACCGCAAATCCGCGGCAGCCGCACTCGCAATGCAGCGTTCCAGACACCCGTTTATGGCCTCCCCACCGATTTGGTGCGCGCCGATCTGGGCCTGTTCAATCCCAAACTGAAAGGCGAGCGCATTTCCGGCAAGGTGGAAGCGGGCGCCCTTGTCCCTTACGCCGATCGCGCCCAGATCGA
>CBHTTW010000197.1:0-5368 GCA_966096025.1 uncultured Alphaproteobacteria bacterium
TCCTCGACCTTGGCATGGATGGTGACGCCATAGGCATTGCCGTCCAGCGCCAGGATGGCGGTGAGCACGATCTGCTCGAATTGGCCCAGGGAATCCATCAGGCGGCATCCATTTGGACTACATGGTAGATATAATAAGGCCGGCGTCAAGCATTGACCCGGGGTCTTTATGTCTACAATGTAGGACATATGACGCCGGGACCCATTGCCGAATTCTGCCGCCGTAACGCAGGAACGGTCTTGCGGGCCGGGGCTTGCGTCTTTCTGTTCTGGGCTTTCTCGGTGGGCAGCCTGTTGTTTCCGCTGCGCCCGCAGACAGTGGCGGCGGCGGTGACCATGCTGGGCATGCTGCTGGGCTTTGAATTGCTGCTGCGCGATGTGCCCCAGGGCTGGATTTTGGCCGGCATGCTGCTGGTCGATGTGGTGGTCGGCGGTGGCTATCTGCTCTGGCGCCAGCTTCAGCCGCCTGCGCCCACGGGCCCCTTGATCGCGGCGCGCGACCCGTCTCCGCCGGCGCTATGCGGAGAAAAACCGCAAAAGGACGATTTGCTGATGGCCATCGGCCCCAATCGCGTGCTGGGCAAGGGCAAGGGGCCCTTCACGCCGGTCCTGGTGGATCAATGCGTGGCCCTGAAACTGCTGCGCCAGGAGGATGGGCTGAAGATCCAGGCCTTCGGCTATTCCTTCCACGGCGACATCGCCTTCCATGTGATGGACAATGTCTACGAGCCGGACACGGCCTTGAAGCTGCGATCTCTGCGGCCCGATCGCAGCACGTTCCTGTTGCTCGACCGCTTCGACCAGGAGGTTCTCTATGTCCGTTATCTCAATCCCAATGCGGTGCGGATTCGCGGACGCTTTCTTTGCGGCGATGCTCCGCAGGCGGTCATTCGCGACGACAGGATTCTGACCGGCGGTGTCCGCCTTCGCGGTGTTTTCATGGGCCAGCGGCTGGACAAGGGCGGCCGCTGCGCCACCATCAAAGGTGGCGAGCACGGCATCGCGATCAGGGGAGGCTAGGGTTTGGCCGCGGCCTGCTGCCTGGCCAGTTCCTTGCGATAGGCGGCTTCGCGATTGGCGATATAGGCCTTGTACCCGGCCGGATCGATGAAGGGATTGGCGCCGCCGGCCTTCGATTTTTCGTACTTGGCCGGCATGCCGTAATAATCGCCATGGGCGCCCAGGAAGACGTCCGCCGGCAGCGATTTCAGCACCTGGAAGGTCTTTTCATAATCCTGGACGATGTTCGGGTATTTCTTGTTGCCGATCAGCACATAGCCGGGATTGACATTGGGGCTGCCGACAAACACCACATTGAGAGTCTTGCCGCCGTCCTGCACTTTCATAGACCAGGTGGTGCAGCCCTTGGTGTGGCCGGGGGTCTTGTGCGCCGTCAGCACCGTGCCGCCCAGCGAAACCGTGTCGCCGTCATGCAGCACCTTGGGCTTGGTCGCGGGATAGAGCATCTCGGGACCTTTGTCGCCGTAGGCAAAATCCGTCTTGCCGCCGGACTCCACCACACCGACATCCGTGTCCATCACTTCGTATGTCGCGCCGGTGTCCTTGACCACCTGGGCGCTGCCGGCGTTATGGTCGAAATGGGCATGGCTGATCAGCAGCACCTTGGTGTCGCTATATTTGAAACCAAGCTTGGCGATACTGTCCTTGATCATCGCAACATTCCCCTCAAGCCCGGAATTGAGCAGGATGTTTCCTTGCGGCGTGGTGATCAAGTAATTGGCCTGTCCCTTGCTGCCGACATAATAGATGTTGGCGATCACATGATGGGCCGGGAAGGGCACCAGATATTCGTTTTGCGCCAAAGCGGGTGCGGCGATCAGGGAAAAAGCGGCGGCAAGGGCAAGTTCGCGCAACATCTGGGCTTCCTTTTGCAATTTCTTGCCGGGAGCCTAGAGGAGCGGGCCGGGCTGCGGAAGCTTAATTCACGCTGACGGCACGGCTGAAGCGGCGGCCATTTGGCGAAAGCGTGCGAAGCACGACCGGGCCTGCAACCGCCACGGGGCTCTTATAGGTTTGCCAGGCCCCGTTGCCCGAACGGTATTGGATTCTCAGGCCGGCGACCGTCGCATTGGCCTCCAGCTTTCCGCCCGCGATGCGTCCGCCCGGCACCGGCAGCCGATAGCTTATGTTCGCGCGGTCCATCTCCGCCAGGCGCGGGATCAGCCGGGCCTGAAAATTGTTCCAATCGGCCAGAATCGCTTTCATATCGACGCTGCCGTCGGCATAGGCATAGGTCTTGCCTTGAACATAGTCGGGTTCCCAATCCGCTTTGTGCCAGGCGCGTTCCGCCAGCGCCAGGCTGCGGGGAAACAGCATATAATTGGCGATCTGCGGGCTGCGCACGGTCTCGCTCCACAATTGCCCCTGCATGCCGATGATTTGGCGCCCCGTGGCCAGCGGCACGCTATCGCTGACCACCACGCCCCGGGCCTTGATGTCGGTCATGACGGCGGCGTTGGCGCCGAGATTTTCCGGCATGAAACTGAACACCTTGTAGAGATCGGTAACGCGTGACGCCCAGGTGGTGCCGCGCTCCCAACCGTCGGCGGCATAGGGCATGTCGAAATAAAGTGTCTCCGGCGTCGACATCACCACATCCCAGCCTTGATTGACGTGTCGATGGGCTTCGGCGATACCGCCGCCGAACAAGGCGCCCCAACTGTTGGATTGCACCTTGGCCGGCATTTGCGCCGGGTCGACGCTGCTGAGCCCGTCGCTCCAGCCCGCGGCCACGATCCCCTTGTCGCGCAGCATCGCGGCGACGCGGGCGAGAAAGACATGGCCGAGCTGCGGCAAGCTCAATTTCTGATCGGCCATGAATTTGCGGCAGGCGGGCGAATCCTTCCAGGCGCCGGCGGTTTCATCGGCGCCGATATGATACACGCGCAGCGGCTGGCCGGCCTCCTGATGCACCGCCTTCAAGCTGTCGATCACGGTGCCGATGAAAGTGTAGGTCGAAGCCAGGCAAACATTCAGCGTGTTGTCGTCATAATGCTGGATGGAGGAATAGACCGTGGTGTCCTCCGGCTCGTCCAACCGGTAGCGCGCCGCTTCGTCCGGCTTGCCTTCGGCGATCAGGCGGCGGGCGCGCGCTTTCATGGCGATGATGGCGGCGCGCGAATGACCCGGCATGTCGAAGGAGGGGATGACTTCGATCTGGCGCGCCTTGGCGGCTTTGAGAATTTCGATGTAATCGGCGCGGGTCAGATAGCCGGTCCCCGGCGCGCTCGCCTCCGGCCCGGAGCCCAGAAAGGGCATCTGGCAAACAGTCTCGGCCGGGTCGTGACAGCGGCGGCTGCCGATGGTGGTCAGTTCCGGCAAGCCCTCGATTTCCAAGCGCCAGCCTTCGTCATCGCCCAGATGCAGATGCAGCTTGTTGAGCTTGACGGCAGCCATTTGCTCCATCACGGCAAGGACCTGGGACTTGGGATGGAAATTGCGTCCCAGGTCGAGCATCAAGCCGCGAAAAGCCAGGCGCGGGGCGTCTTCAATCTCCAGCGGCCTCAGGCGCAGCTTTTCATGCACCGCCTGCTGCACCAGGGAACGCAAGGCGTAAGAGGCGCCGGCCGTGTCGGCGGCGGAAATGGCGATGGCGCCGTCCTTGGCGGATAGGCGATAGGATTCCGGCTTCATTGCTGGGTCGATCGCGATGGCGAGTTCCGCGCCGGCTTTGCCCAGCGGCACGGAATGTGCGAGCGCCGCCAGGGCAGGCGCGATGTCGTCCGGTTGGATGCCGCGCAGCACCAGCCGCACACCCGCCTTGAGATCGAGGACGGGGCCGCCGGGATGGCCGGCCTTGGCCGGCGTGGGCAGAATGACGAATTCGGGGGCTTTTATATCAACGTGCCGCTGGCGATTCTGCTCGAACAGGCGCTCCGGTGTCAGCCAGATGGTGGCATCGTCGGGACGCTGGGTTCCCAGCCGGGCTTCATCGCTGAAAGGCGTGACAAAGGGCAACTCTTCCAACTTCGATTCCGAATCGATTTTGGGCCGGCTGGAGGAAACCACATGCGGTTTGAGCCCTTCCTGAACGACATAGGCATTGGGTATCAGGATGAAGGGCGAAAAAAACTTCATCTGGCCGGTGAGGTTCAGGTGGTAGGCCGTGCCCGGCTTGGCCATGCCCGGCTTGGCCGTCACGCGGTACAGGCTGCCATTGAGGTTCGTGAAGGTGAAGATGTCGCTTTTCACCGGCGCCACGTCCTCGACAAAGTTCAGATAGAGCGACCATTCGCCGGCCGGGACCGTCTTGGGCATGGTCAGATCCAGCCTGGCGGCATAGCAATATTGCTGCTCGGGCTTGTCGGGGCAGCCGTCGGTGACTTTGTTGCTGAGAATGGTGAAGCGGTAGCCGAGGGTGTCGGCGAAACTGTCCAGGGCTGCTTGCGGCGAAGCCGTTTGCGAAAAGGCGCTCGCCGCCGGCAAGAGGATCAACCCGATAAGGCAAGCCCGCCAGAACCGCGACATCCCGCTACTCCATCTTGTTTGCAGCTTGACGGGGTCGGGCGCGCCCCCGCTTCATCGGCGCCCGGCTTGGATTCATATGGCTCGCAAGGCGGGCGCGCAATTGTTCGGCCGGCCGGCTGCGCCTGTTTTCATGCCGGTTTGCTATTGGGCGCAGCGCTGCCAGGATTTTGCGGATGCGGACACGGAGCGCTTGCCGAAGCACCAGCCTCTGTTGGCAAGCACCTCAATCAGCCGGTCTCTCTCGGCGCAGGCTCTTCCAATTTCATCCAAGTCCCCGGAACCACCCGCGCAGGTGTCTTCCGCCTGTTCCGCGGTTCGCATCAGCCTGTTGATGTCTGAAACGGCGCGGGTTTGCGGGGCTTCGGCCGGCGGTGCGACGGGTGCTGGCGGAGTGGGAGCTGGCGCAGGCACCGGCGCGGGCGCAGGCGTTGGGCTGACCACAGCCTGAGGCTGCATGCTAGGTTGCGGTGCTGTGCCGGGCTGGACCATGGAATAGGCCCAATAGCCGCCCGCCAAGACGAGAAGAGCGATGGCCGCGATGGCCGCAATTGGTCCCGCGCGTCCGGAGGCGTTTTTGGACGGCCGCAATCCGCCTTCTTCATCGCCGCTTGCGATGGTGAAGGTGCGGACCGGCTGGGGAATGTTCTTGAAGCGCCGCTCGCCCAAGGACTCGAAACCCAGGGTGAGCTTGTTGCGGATCTGGTCGTAGCACGTGCCCGAAATGCATATTCCGCCCGGCGCGGCGGCGCCCTGCAAGCGCGCGGCGACATTGACGCCATCGCCGAGCAAGTCGGTGTCCTGCACCATGACATCGCCGACATTGACGCCGATGCGAAATTTGACCTGGCGGTTCGGCGGGAACTGCTCGTTGCGGGTGCGCA
>CBHTTW010000198.1:0-5300 GCA_966096025.1 uncultured Alphaproteobacteria bacterium
GAAAGCCATGTTCCAGGCGGAAGGCGATCATAAGAAATTCTCCCTCGCGGATCGCGATTTTCACAACGCCATTGTCGCGGCGACCCACAATCCTTTTTTCTACTCTTCCATTTCCGCGACCAGCGTCGCGCTATTCGGATATTTGAGCTGGATTTCCATTGGCGTGACGGCGGACAGGAGTTTCCATACAAGATCCGCGGCGCAGCATGCGAAAATCTTCGATGCCATCGCGGCGGGGGACCAAAAGGCCGCGATACGCGCCATGACTCTGGTGATTCAAGAGAGTCTGAAGGACGCCCGTTCGCAGCTCACCGCGGCGCGGCCGTAATCTGCGCCGGCCGCTATCGGCGGCACAGGCGAAATGCGCCCTTCCGACGCAGAGGGGCGGCCCGGTTTCACACCAATGTCTTGTGCCGGTGGCATGGCCAAAGCCGCTTCCTGCATCGCCGGGAAAATCGATATAGTTGCCGGCCGCTAGGAGCCCGACGGATGGATCAGATGAATGTCTCGCGCAATACGGTGTTGGTGTCGGGCGGCGCCGGCTATATCGGCAGCCATGTCGTCTATGCCCTGCGGCAGCGCGGTTTTACGCCTATTGTCGTGGACAGCCTGGTTACCGGCAACAAATGGGCGTGCCGCCACGCCGCTTCATTCCACCAGGCCGATATCGCCGATACCGCGGCTGTGAAAGCGCTCTGCCAGGCCCACCGGCCGGTCGCGGCGCTGCACTTTGCCGCTTTCATCGAGGTCGGGGAGTCGGTGTCGAATCCCCAGAAGTATTTTACGAACAATCGCGACAAGGCGAAAATTTTCTTCGACACGCTTTCGGGGCAGGGCGTGGACAAGATCATTTTTTCCAGCACCGCCGCCGTCTATGGCGAGCCGGCGCAGGAGGGGCCGATCCTGGAAGACTGCCAGAGGCTTCCGATCAATCCTTATGGTCAATCCAAGCTTGAGGCGGAATCCTTGCTTCGCGCCATCCCGGGCACCGCCTCGGTGATCTTGCGCTATTTCAATGTCGCCGGCGCCGCCGCCGAGGCGGGATTGGGGGAAGCCCATTATCCCGAGACCCATTTGCTGCCGCGCCTTATATTGTCGTTGCTGGATGTTCCCGAGGACATTCAGCGCGAGCTTGGCCTGGGAAAAGCCTTCAGGGTGTTCGGTGAGGATCACAAGACCCGCGATGGATCGGCGGTGCGCGACTATCTCCATGTCCTCGACCTGGCCGAGGCCCATATTCTGGCGCTGGAATATCTGCTGGATGGCGGGGCAAGCGACATCCTGAACTTGGGGACGGGGAAGGGCTACTCGGTTTGGGAAATTGTGCGCGCCGCGTCGCAAGTGCTGGACCGCCCGGACTTCAAGCCCCTGGTGGGCGAGCGCAGGCAGGGCGACCCCGCGACTTTGGTGGCGAGCGGAAAGAAGGCGGGCGGCAAATTGGGATGGTCGCCGCAGCGCGACATTTCCGAAATGATCCGTTCGGCCGCCGCCTGGCATCGCTCCGACGCCTATGTCCAAGCGATACGCGCCAAGTTTGGCGCGCCGAGCCCTATTTCCTGACACAGCGCCGGTCCCAAGCAATCTTGACGGTTTCGCTTATATGCCCAAGATCGCCGCGCGGACGGGCGAGGGCGGGTCATGAAAAAGCTTTTTCTGGCGGTGGCGTTCCTGCTGGCGATGACGCCGGCCCGCGCCCAGCTGCTGCCCAATGTCAATCTGGTGTTCGAGCCGCTGCGCCCCGGCAGCATGTATAAAGTGGGGGAGCGGGCAGGCTGGAACATCCATGCCCTGCTGGGAACGGCCTATACCAAGTACAATTACGAGCTGCGCGAGAACAATCTCAAACTCCTGAAATCCGGCGTGATCGACCTGTCCTCGGGCTTGGGCACCATCGATACCATGCTCGATCATCCCGGCATGCTCTATCTGCGCCTGAGCTTTATCGGCGCGCCGCAGCCCGCCACGCCACCGGCCGCGCAGGAGCTGGACAAAATGACCGTGGCAGCCGCGGTCGCGCCGGAACAGATCCGCCCGGCGCTTGCCAAACCGGCGGACTTTGACAGTTTCTGGGACGCCAAACTGGCCGCGCTGAGACAGGTGCCGATCAATCCCAAGCTGGCGCCCGCCGCCAGCGAGCGCGACAATGTCGATCTCTATACCGTTACGCTCGACAGTTTGAATTCCAAGGCGCATGGCTATCTCGCGGTGCCCAAGGGCAGCGGCAAGCATCCGGCGCTGATCTATTACCAATATGCCGGCGTCTATCCGTTGCAGAAAAGTCTGGTCACCGACCGCGCCGCCGAAGGTTGGCTGGCCCTGGACGTGAGCAGCCACGACATGGAACCCGATCAGGCCACGGCGCCCAGGGATTATGCCCAGATCGGCAATGGCGACCGCGAGACCTCTTATTTCCTCAACATGTATCTGCGAGACACCCGCGCCCTGGATTATATCCAGAGCCGCCCCGACTGGGACGGCCGCACCATCGTGATCTCCGGCATGTCGATGGGCGGTCAGCAAAGTCTGGCGACCGCGGGCCTCAATCCCGGCCGGGTGACGGCGATGATCATCAATGTTCCGGCGGGGGCCGATTTCAGCGGCGATCTGCACGGCTCCAAGCGCGGCTATCCGGGCTGGCCGGTCGACGATCCCAAGGTGGTGGAGACCGCCCGTTATTTCGATGTGATGAATTTCGCGCCCGCCATCAAGGCCAAGAGCCTGGTGGCCTTCGGCTTCATCGACACCGTCTCGCCGCCCTTTGGGATACTGGCCGCCTTCAACCAGATCCGGGCGCCCAAGGAAGCGGTGCCGATGCCGGATTCCGATCACAACAATATCACGCCGCAGCAAGAGGGCGGTTATTACATCCGTTCCCGCCAGGCGCTGGAATCCTTGCGCAAAACCGGCGATTTCACGCCCAATGAGAATTGGTTCCAACAATGATGCCCATGGGGAAGCAAATGAAGAATGCTATTGGTTTTGCCGCGATGGCCGGTGTGTGGCTGATGTCGGCGGCTGCGGGCGCGCAAACACAGGCGCCCTTGCTGGCTTGGGCGCCCCAGCCGGTCAAACCCGCGCCGTTCCTTGCGCCCAACAAGCCGATCAAGCGGCTCAAAGACATTGTGGCGCGTCATGCCGGGAAAACGGACTGGACCGAGACCGAGGTTCTGACCCGCGATTATATCGGCCAGTATATTTCCATGGGCCCGGGCAAGAAGACGCCTGCGGTTTTCTATGCCGATGATCGCGTTTTTTGGTGGGTCGCCTCCGGCCAGATCCGTTTCCGCATTCAGGGCCAGGAACCCTTCGTGGCGTCGCGCGGCTTTCTGGTTCAGGTGCCGTATCGCGTGCCCTACAGCATGGAAACGGTCGGCGATGCGCCGTCGCTGCGCTTTGAAGTGCGCCCATCCTACGAACATCCCAGCTATCCGATCGGCGAGACACCCGTGCCGGTGCCGGGCTTCGCCTATAACAAGGCCAGCTATACCGGCGGCGGCAAGTATGACGAGGTCAACAAGCCCTATCTGGATTTCGAGAAGGACGTCGTCGCCGGCGGCCGCAAGGGCGGCGGCTTCGTCAAGGACGACCATACCTGGGCCAATGTCATCCGCCAGCCCGGCATTCCCACGCCGCCCGACAGCAACTTCGGCCATTTCCATGAAAATTTCGGCGAGTTCTGGGTCGTGATGGAAGGCCAACTCGACTTCCTGATCCAGGGTGTGCCGCTGATCCGCGCGGAATTCGGCGACATCGTTTTCGCGCCTGAAGAGCGCTACCATCGCGCCACATCGGCGGGAACCGGCATGTCGACCAGGCTGGCCATCACCCCGCGCCCGCCAAGTCTGCACTATGAGCAGCCCGACCGTACGGGCGGCGAATAGGTTCGCATCTGCAATAGTATCATTAGTTCGTATACGGAGCGGCGGGATGGTTAAATCCCGCCATTCCGTGAGAGCGGCCGGCTGCCGGCCGGCCCGCCGCTTTGTTGGCAAGGGGCGGATTTGTTGATACTTTCAGGCCACGTCCAGGAATTTCCTTGCGAAACCGCTAGGTCTTTGCGCCAGGTGCTTGCATTGAAGGAAAACATGATGCGTCGGGGGGCGCGCAGAACGGATCCGCGCAGCCGGGGCGGAGTCGATGACGTTGGATAAGCCCGCGCCCGACGAGCAGGACAATCATTCCACGGTCACCACTCTGGCCGATGTCGCGCGCCGCGCCGGTGTCGGTGAAAGCACGGTCTCGCGCGTGCTGCGCAACAAGGGGTCGGTTTCGCAAAGCACGCGCGAGAAGATTCTCAAGGTCGCCGCCGACCTGCATTATGTTCCCAATCGCATAGCTGGAACCTTGGCGTCGATGACGTCCAAGCTGATCGGCGTGGTCATTCCCTCGGTCGGCAATACGGTGGTGCCCGAAGTTCTGGCCGGCGCCAATCAGGTGCTGGAAGACGCGGGTTTCCAGCCGGTGATCGGCGTGTCGAACTACGATCCTTTTCGCGAGGAACAGCTGATTGAATCGATATTGAGTTGGCGTCCCGCGGGCCTGCTGGTCGCGGGTCTGGAACATACCGACCGGGCGCGCGCCATGATGAAGGGGTGCGGGGTCCGCGTCGTCGAGCTGCTGGATACGGACGGCGAGGGGATCGATATCGTTGTCGGCTCGTCGCAGCGCCTGGCGGGCCGCAAGAGCTGCGAGCATCTGTTGGCGCGCAATTACCGGCGGATCGGCTATGTCGGTCACGACATCACCATCGATGTGCGCGCCGGCAAGCGGTTCCAGGGATTTCGTGCCGCCATGGCGGACAATGGCCTGCGCATCATCGATCAGGAACTCTTTCCCGGCGGCGGATCGTCGGTCGAAGCTGGCCGCGTGGGATTGGCGCGGCTGCTGGAAAGACAGAGCAATCTGGACGCGATCTATTTCTCCAACGACGATTTGGCGATCGGCGGATATTTCCATTGCCTGGAACACGGCATCTCGGTTCCGGGACAGCTGGCCTTGTTCGGCTATAACGGGCTGGAGATCGCCCGGCTGACCCCGCAACCGCTGTCGACCATTCGCTCTCCGCGTGTCGCGATGGGCGAGGTCGGGGCCAAATTGCTGCTGGCCGGAGGCCGGGCGGAGGTTGCGGATTTGGGGTTCGAACTGATTGTGGGCGCTACCAGCTGACGCTGAATCGCGATCCTATCATGCGATCCTATACGAAATATTTTCCATAAATTCAGTGACTTAGGTTGATTTTGTGCGCCCGGGACACAGTGACGGGCAAAATGGTAGCGCTTACATTTTTCTATTGGCAGCGC
>CBHTTW010000199.1:0-5287 GCA_966096025.1 uncultured Alphaproteobacteria bacterium
GGATGCGGATCTGCTGCTCCTTGCCGGTGGCCTTGTCCTTGGCGGTGACGCTGACGATGCCGTTGGCGTCGATGTCGAAGGTGACTTCGATTTGCGGCACGCCGCGCGGCGCCGGCGGGATGCCCTGCAGGTCGAAGCGGCCGAGCGACTTGTTGTCCGCCGCCATTTCGCGTTCGCCCTGGAACACATTGATGGTGACGGCGCCCTGATTGTCCTCGGCGGTGGAGAAGATGTTGCTCTTCTTGGTCGGGATGGTGGTGTTGCGGTCGATCAGCCGGGTGAAGACGCCGCCCAGGGTTTCGATGCCCAGGGACAGCGGGGTCACGTCCAGCAGCAGCACATCCTTGACTTCGCCCTTCAGCACGCCGCCCTGGATCGCGGCGCCGATGGCGACCACTTCATCGGGATTGACGCCCTTGTGCGGCTCCTTGCCGCCGAAGATCTGCTTCACGGCTTCCTGCACCTTGGGCATGCGGGTCATGCCGCCGACCAGGATGACTTCATCGATCTGCGAGGCGGTGACACCGGCATCCTTCAGCGCCTGCTTCACCGGACCGACGGTCTTCTGGATCAGGTCTTCGACCAGCTGTTCCAGCTTGGAGCGGGTGAGTTTGATGGTGAGATGCTTGGGGCCGGAAGCATCCGCCGTGATGAAGGGCAGGTTCACTTCGGTCTGCTGCGCGCTCGAAAGCTCGATCTTGGCCTTTTCGGCGGCGTCCTTCAGGCGCTGCAAGGCCAGGCGGTCGCTGCGCAGGTCGATGCCGTTTTCCTTCTTGAATTCGTCGGCCAGGAAATTGACCACACGCTGGTCGAAGTCTTCGCCGCCCAGGAAGGTGTCGCCGTTGGTGGACTTCACTTCGAACACGCCGTCGCCGATTTCCAGCACCGACACGTCGAAGGTGCCGCCGCCAAGGTCATAGACCGCGATGGTGCCGGACGATTTCTTGTCCAGGCCGTAGGCAAGCGCGGCGGCGGTGGGCTCGTTGATGATGCGCAAGACTTCCAGGCCCGCGATCTTGCCGGCGTCCTTGGTCGCCTGGCGTTGGGCGTCGTTGAAGTAGGCCGGAACAGTGATGACGGCCTGGGTGACTTTCTCGCCCAGATGCGCCTCGGCGGTTTCCTTCATCTTCTGCAGGATGAAACCGGAGACTTCGCTGGGAGAATATTTCTTGCCATCGCGGCCCGCGACCCAGGCGTCGCCATTGTCGGCCTTGACGATCTTGTACGGCACCATGCCCATGTCCTTCTGGGTCATGGGATCGTCGAAGCGGCGCCCGATCAGGCGCTTGATGGCGAAGAAAGTGTGTTCGGGATTGGTGACGCCCTGGCGCTTGCCGGGCTGGCCGATCAGGCGTTCGCCATCGGGGGTGAAGGCGACGATGGACGGGGTGGTGCGGGCGCCTTCCGCATTTTCGATGACCTTGGGGGCTGAGCCCTCCATCACGGCCACGCAGGAATTGGTGGTGCCCAGATCGATGCCGATTACTTTAGCCATTCTTTCGTTCCTCTCATTGGGCATAGGGTCCTGACCCCAAATGGGCGTCTTCCGGCCTATCCCATTGAATTCTTTGACAAAATAAGCAGCGGGTCAAACCCATGCTTATGCAAGGGGGTATATAGGGAGAGGTGCTGTGCTTGCCAAGCCCGAAGCGGGGTTTTGCCCTCGTGGTTCGTCGCTTGTCGCTCATGGGCGTTTGGTGCCCACATCGCTCCTCGCTCCTGCCCCGCGGCCAAAATCCCTGCTTCGGCTCTAACTATTCAGGCCCCAAAAGGCATAGGTCAGAAAGGTCGCAAACAGGGTCCAGGCCAGATAGGGCAGCATCAACAGACCCGCCAGCCGGTCGCGCCCAAAGAACAGAATGGTGGTGGTCAGGATGGCCAAATCCAGCACGACAATTTCGGCCAAGGCGCCGCCGATATCGTGCAGGCGAAAGAAGATCGCGCTCCAGGCAAAATTCAGCGCCAGTTGGAGGGCGAAAGCGGCCATGGCGGCGCTGCGAAGACCGGTGATTTTCCACACCAGCCAGGCGGCGAACCCCATCATCAGGTAAAGCGTGGTCCAGACCGGGGCGAACACCCAATTGGGCGGGGCGATGCTGGGACGGTTCAACCCGGCATACCAGGTGGGAATTTCCGGTGTGGTGAAAAGGCTGGCGCCAGCGCCCACGCCCAGGGTGGCGAAAAGGAAAAAATAGAGCGCGCGCTTTTGCGCTCTTTTGGGGTCGGCGGCGGAATCCAGAAAGCTCATTATGGCTTCAACGCATGATCCGCCAAGATGGTGGCGATGCAGGCCGACAATTTCTTGACAAAGGGAATGTGGAGAAATTCGTTGGGGCCATGGGCGTTGGAATGCGGGCCCAGCACACCCGCGACCACGAATTGGGTTTTGGGGAATTTTTCACCCAGCATGGCCATGAAGGGAATCGAGCCGCCTTCGCCGTGAAACGCCACCGGTTTGCCGAAGGCCGCCATGCTGGCGCGGTTGAGCGAGGCTTCCAGCCAGGGTGCCAGCACCGGCGCATTCCAGCCGTTGTCGCCCCCCGCCTCGAAGGCCACATCGGCATCATAAGGCGGATCGCTCTCCAGCGCCGACTTCATCGCCTGGACAGCTTTTTCCGCCTCCAAGGTCGGCGGCAGGCGCAAGGAAATCTTGGCGGTGGAATAGGGCAACAGCACATTGCCGCCATCGATGGGCAGGGGATAACCCTCCATGCCGGTTATCGCCATTTGCGGCCGCCAGGTTTTCTCCAGCAGCAGCTCGGCATTGCTGTCATTGCTCTTTTTCGGCACCGACGGCTTGGTGTTTCCCGCAAAAGGAATGCCAGACCAGGTCTCGTCGCCAAGGATCGCGGCGGTATCGCGGGACTGTTTCCAGCGATCTTCGGGAATCTCGACAAACAGTTCGGGCAGTTTCATCCGCCCGGTGGCTTCGTCTTCGATGCGCGACAACAGGCTGCGCAGGATACGGAAGGAGGAAGGCACAATGCCGCTGGCCGCGCCGGAATGCACGCCTTCTGTCAGAACCTTGACCGTCAGATTGCCGATGATGTTGCCGCGCAGGGAGGTGGTGAGCCAAAGCTGGTCGTAATTGCCCGCGCCGGAATCCAGGCAGACGACAAGATCCGGCTCTCCGATGCGCGCCCCCAGATGATCGATATAGAAAGGCAGATCCGGCGAGCCGGATTCTTCGGATGCCTCGATCAGGATCACGGCCCGGCCGTGGGCAATGCCTTGTTCTTTCAGCGCCAGCAAAGCGGCGATGCTGGCGAACATGGCGTAACCGTCGTCCGCGCCGCCGCGTCCATACAGCTTGCCGTCGCGTATGACCGGATCCCAGGGACCGTGATCCTTGTCCCAGCCCACCATTTCCGGCTGCTTGTCGACATGGCCGTACATCAAGACCGTGCCCGATGTGTCGCCCGGAATTTCGATGAAGATAAGCGGGGTTCGCCCTTCCATGCGGACCACTTCCAGCGAGGACCCGGGAAGAAGCTTGAATTTCGCATTGGCCCAGTCCGCAAACATGGTCACGGCCTTTTCCATATGGCCGTGTCTGTCCCAGTCCTTGTCGAAGGCCGGGCTCTTGCAGGGAATGCGGATATAATCGGTCAGGACCTGGATGATGTCTTCATCCCAGGTGCGATTCATGAAATCGCCGAGGCGCGGAAAATCCATCAGCGATTGATATCATAAGCCGCGATCACCGCGGCGTTATAGATTTCGCTCATCTTGGCGCCCAAAGGCGCGATCTGCACCGATTTCTCCAGCCCCACCAGCATCGGTCCCATCACACTGGCGCCGCCCATTTGCTGCAACAATTTGGTGGAAATCGAGGCGGAATGGACCGCGGGCATGATCAGCACATTGGCGGTGTCGGTGATGCGGGCGAAGGGATAAAGCGCCAGCTTGTCCTTATCCAGCGCGACATCGATCGCCATTTCGCCGTCATATTCGAATTCCACGCCGCGATTTTCCAGGATCTGCACCGCTTCGATGATGCGTTCGCTGCGTTCGCTGCGGGGAAAACCGAAGGTCGAGGAAGCCAGCATGGCCACGCGCGGCGTCAGTCCGAAGCGCTTGGCGGCGGCGGCGGCTTGCACCGCGATGTCGGCCAGCTGATCGGCGGTGGGCATTTCGGTCACCGATGTGTCGGCGATCAAAACCACCCGGCCCTTGGCGAAAATCACCTGCATGCCGATCGGGCGCTGGCCGGTCGAGGGGTCCAGCACCAGGCGCACATCGGCCAGGGCATTGGCGTAGTTGCGCGTCACGCCGGTCACCATGGCGTCGGCATCGCCCGCCTTCAGCATGGAGGCGGCATAGATGTTGCGGTCGTTGGTAACCATGCGCACCGCATCGCGGTGCAGCCCGCCGCGCCGTTGGATGCGCTTATAGAGCGTCTCGGTATAGGGCGCGGCGTCTTCCGCGGAATGGGGCACGCGGATTTCCAGCAGCTTTTCGTCGATGCCGGCGCGGCGGAAGCCCTGCTTCACCACGTCGGGGCGGCCAACCAGGATTGCCTTGCCCATGCCGGAATTCTGGAAAGCGGCGGCGGCGCGGATCACCGAATCTTCCTCGCCTTCGGCGAACACCACCCGCTTGGGCTTGGCGCGCACCGCATTGGTCACCATCTGGAACAGGCCCGCCGACGGGTCCAGCCGCGCCGAGAGCTGGAACTGATAGGCGGCAAGGTCGGGAATCTGCTTCTTGGCGACACCGGACTTCATCGCCGCTTCCGCCACCGCCGCCGACACTTTGGAGATCAGGCGCGGATCGAAGGGCGACGGGATAATATATTCCGGGCCATAGACCGGGCGCGCGCCGCGATAGGCGGCGGCTACTTCGTCGGGCACATCCTCGCGCGCCAGCGCCGCGATGGCTTCGGCGGCGGCGATCTTCATCTCCTCATTGATGGTGGTGGCGCGCACATCCAGCGCGCCGCGGAAGATATAGGGAAAGCCCAGGACGTTGTTGACCTGGTTGGGATAGTCGCTGCGCCCCGTGGCGACGATGACATCGCCGCGCACCGCCTTGGCGTCTTCCGGGGTGATTTCCGGATCGGGATTGGCCATGGCGAAGATGATGGGCGAGGCCGCCATGCTGCGCACCATGTCCGGTGTCAGCGCGCCCTTGGCCGACAGGCCCAGGAACACATCGCAGCCCGCCATCGCATCGGTCAAAGTGCGGGCCTTGGTTTCCACCGCATGCGCCGATTTCCACTGATTCATGCCCTCGGTGCGGCCGCGATAGACCACGCCCTTGGTGTCGCACAGGATCACATTCTCGC
>CBHTTW010000200.1:0-5256 GCA_966096025.1 uncultured Alphaproteobacteria bacterium
CCAAGGACGGCCAGCCGCCGGACAGTGAAAAGCTGATGGCGGAATTGATGGAGACTTTGGGCAAGGCCGGAATCACGGCTGAAACTGGTCTCAAATCCATCGCGGCCTAGCGCGCGGCTTTTTCCGAAATAACCAGATCAGCCAGCAGCAACACAACGCCCGCGGTAATTGCGACGTCGGCAAAATTGCAAATAAAAAGCGGCAGCCTTCCCAGGTGGAGGTCGAGAAAGTCGAACACCGCGCCGCTATTGAGCAGGCGGTCCGACAGATTGCCCAGCGCCCCACCCAATACAAAGCCGAAACCGGCGGAAGCGATTGAGGTCTCCGCTCGCCAGGCCATGATCGCCACCGCGATGGTAATCGCCGCCAGAAGCGCGATCAGAAAGTGAAATTGGACAGCACTGTCCGGGGTCAGAAGCCCGAAGGACACGCCGCGATTGAGCGTCGGCCGAAAATCCGCCAATCCTGGAATCAGGACGCGGCTTGTTGTGCCGATTCCCCACAAAATTTCAATCAGAAGAAAATTGACCGCTGCCAGGGCACCCGCCAGTCCAAAAGCGAGCCACCTCAACCTATTCAATGAGCCGCATCCCAGTTATCTGCCGCGCGCGCATCGACCACCAGCGGCACGGAGATTTCGACGGCGGGCAAGGCGGCTTTTTCCATCACCGTCTTGATCAGCTTGGACGCCTTCTCGACATCCTTGTCCGGCGCTTCGAAGATCAGTTCGTCATGCACCTGGAGCAGCATGGTCGCCTTGGCTTTGGCCTCGGCCAGTGCGGCGGGAAGCCGGACCATGGCGCGCCGGATGATGTCGGCGGCAGAGCCCTGGATCGGCGCATTGATGGCGGCGCGCTCGGCCCCGCCCCGGAAACCCGGCACCTTGGAATTGATTTCGCGGATATGGATGCGCCGGCCGAACAGGGTTTCGACGAATTCGTTCTTGCGGGCGAATTCCTTGGTGCTGTCCATATAATCGCGGATGCCGGGAAAGCGGGCGAAGTATTTCTTGATGTAATCGCTGGCTTCGCTCTGGGGAATGCCCAGCTGGTTGGCCAGGCCGAAGCCGGAAATGCCGTAAACAATGCCGAAATTGATCGCCTTGGCGCGGCGGCGCACTTCGGCGGGCATGCCCTTGATCGGCACGCCGAAAATCTCCGACGCGGTCATGGCGTGAATGTCGAGATTATCGGCGAAAGCCTTTTTCAATTGGGGAATATTGGCGATATGCGCCAGCAGCCTCAATTCGATCTGGCTGTAATCGGCGCTGATCAGCTTGTGGCCTTTGGCGGCGACAAAGGCCTGGCGGATGCGGCGGCCTTCCTCGGTGCGCACCGGAATGTTCTGCAAGTTGGGATCGGTGGAGGCCAGCCGCCCGGTGGAGGTGGAGGCCATGGCGTAAGAGGTGTGTACCCGGCCGGTCTTGGCGTTGATATAGCCCGGCAGCGCATCCGTATAAGTTCCGCGCAGCTTGGCCAGACCACGCCAGTCCAACACCTTGGTGGCGATGGGATGGCCTTGCGCCGCGACATCTTCCAGCACATCGCTGTCGGTGGACCAGGCGCCGGTCTTGGTCTTGCGCCCGCCTTCGATTTTCATCCGGTCGAACAGGATTTCGCCCAGCTGCTTGGGTGAGCCGATATTGAAGTCCCCGCCCGCCAGCTTGTGGATTTCCTTTTCGAGGGCCGCTTGCTGCTTGGCGAAATCGTTGGACAGTTTGCGGAGCAGATCGGGATCGATGGTGACGCCGGCGCGCTCCATATCAGCCAGAACCATCACCAGCGGGCGTTCCAAAGTCTCATAAACCGTGCGTTTGCCTTTTTCGCGCAACCGCGGCTTGAGCAGCAGATGGAGCCGCAAGGTGACGTCGGCATCCTCGGCGGAATATTTGGTGGCCTGCGCCACAGGCACACAGTCGAACGTGATCTTGTCCTTGCCCTTGCCGGTGACGTCGGCAAAGGCGATGGGCGTGTGGCCAAGGTGCAACTCACTGAGTTCGTCCATGCCATGGCCGTGCAAGCCGCCTTCCAGCACATAGGACATCAACATCGTGTCATCGATGGGCTCCAGCCGGATGCCGCGCTGCAGGAACATCAGCGCGTCATACTTGAGATTCTGGCCCACTTTCAGGATGGAATCGTCTTCCAGCAGAGGCTTCAATTTCGCCAGCACATCGGCTTCGCGCATCTGCACGATCTCGGCATCGCCGGGAGACAAATCGAAAGACAGCCCGTCGCCCTTGCGGTGACCGCAGGGAATATAGCAAGCCTCGCCCGGCGCCACCGCCAGGGAAACACCGCAAAGATTGGCGGTCATGGGATCCAGCGAGGTGGTCTCGGTGTCGACGCAAACCGTGCCCGCCGCCATGGCCCGCGCGATCCATTGATCCAATTCTTTGGCGGTTGTCACCGTGACATAGGCGTCGTGATTGATCGGTGCACGCAGAGCGGAAGTATCCGCCGGTGTCTCGCCCATCACCTCCGGCGATTCCAGCCGCGGCGGCAGGACATTGGTGACGGTCGGCGCGGCGGCAATAGCGTCCAGGTCTTCCACTTCGAAATGCGCCGCCACCCGCTTGGTGATGGAAGTGAATTCCATCGCTTTCAGAAAAGCGATCAGATCCTTGGAATCGGGCTCATGCACCGCGAATTCGTCAGGCTTTTCCTTGAGCGGGACATGCGTATCCAAGGTCACCAGCTTGAAGGAAAGGCGGGCATTCTCGGCATTTTCGATCAGGGTCTCGCGGCGCTTGTTCTGTTTGATCTCGCTGGCGCGCTTCAGCAGCGTTTCCAGATCGCCATACTGGTTGATCAGTTCGGCCGCCGTCTTGATGCCGATACCGCGAACACCCGGCACATTGTCGATGGAATCGCCCGCCAGCGCCTGGACATGCACCACCTTGTCGGGGGTGACGCCGAATTTCTCCAGCACTTCGGGCGAGGCGAGGCGCCGGTTCTTCATCGTGTCCAGCATCTCGACCTTGCCGTCCACCACCAACTGCATCAGGTCCTTGTCCGACGAGATGATTGTGCAGCGGGCACCTGCCTCGCGCGCCACGCGCGCATAAGTGGCGATCAGGTCGTCGGCCTCATAACCGGCCAGCTCGACGCAGGAAACGCCGAAAGCGCGGGTGGCGTCCCGCACCAGGGGAAATTGCGGGATCAGATCTTCCGGCGGCGGCGGCCGATTGGCCTTGTATTCCTTGTAAATCTCATTGCGGAAGGTTTTTTCGCCGGCATCGAAGATCACCGCCAGATGGGTCGGCGCTTCGCCGCCCTTCATGTCTTCCAGCAGCTTCCATAGCATGTTGCAGTAGCCCGACACCGCGCCGACGGGCAGGCCGTCGGACTTGCGGGTCAAGGGCGGCAAGGCGTGATAGGCACGGAACAGATAGCCCGAACCGTCAACCAGATAGAGATGATCGCCCTTCTTGAGGGCGCTCAATGATGACCCGCGCCCGCTTTAAGCACAAAGCGCTTGTCGCAATAGGGGCATTCCACGAAACTCTCGTCGCCCATTTCCAGATAGACGCGCGGATGGCCCAGCGCGCCGCCGCCGCCATCGCAGGCAACGCGGGTGCTATCGGTTTCGACGATTTCGGGGGCCTCTACGGGCATGGGAACACTCGAATTCTCAGGACGGGGCGGATCATACAAGCTAAGATTTTAGGGGCAAGAGACAGATTTTCCCATGGTTCGGCTGGATAAAATCTACACAAAAGGCGGGGACGGCGGACAAACCAGCCTGAGCGATGGCAGCCGGGTTTCCAAGGCCAGTTTGCGCATCACCGCCATTGGCACGGTGGATGAGGCCAATTCCGCTATCGGCATCGCAAGGCTTGATGCCGAAGGCGATAGCGATGCCATGCTGGCGCGCATCCAGAACGATCTGTTCGACCTGGGTGCCGATATCAGCGCGCCTGAGGATGGGCGCAATGCGGAAGGGCGGCTTCGAATTTCGGCCGCGCAGGTCGAACGGCTGGAGCGCGAGATCGACGCGATGAACGAAAAGCTCGCGCCGCTCACCTCTTTTGTGCTGCCGGGGGGCACGGCGCTGGCGGCCCATCTGCACTTGGCCCGCGCCATCGCAAGACGAGCGGAGGCTGCGATGGTGGCGCTGGCCGCAGAAGAAAAGATCAACGAGGCGGCGTTACGCTATGCCAACCGGTTGTCGGATCATCTGTTCGTGATGGCGCGAACCGCCAATGACGGCGGCATGGGCGATGTACTTTGGGTGCCTGGAGAAAATAGATAGACAGCGCCGGTCTTTTAGGCGCGTCGATTTTGCGGCCTGAGCAGGAGGCCGCGCGGAGCGTACCCAGCGTACGTGAGCACGGCCGACGCACTCAGGACGCAAAAGACCGCGCCTAGTGGCGGCGGCCGAAGACAAACGCGAAGATCACGCCGAGTACGCCGGTGGCTGCCCAGGCCGGCAGCGCCAATGAGGAATAAACACCCTGCGCCATGAAAGCGGCGTGGTTCTGCACCCAGCTTTTGAACCCGGCCAAGCTGTCCGGATGGATCATTCCCCAGACCGCGTCCAGATTGCGCACGGTCAGTTCACCGCCGCGCTCCAAGGAACTCACCGCGTCCGCGCCCAGAAAAACCAGCGCGGCCACGATCAGGATCAGGCTGAGGAGGCGCATGAAGATCGTCATGGGCGGAAACTACCGGCGGCGCATCAGGCGCACAAGCACGACTAACCTCGGTTAACAAACAAAAAAGCCACCCGGTTAAGGGCGGCTTTTTCAGTGTTTGCGGCTATTGCCGCTCGCTCAAGCTCGCGGCGTTCGTCGCTTGCACAGGTCCACCGGACCTGTGCATCCGCCTCGCTACTACTCGGCGGAACGCTTCTCACTCTTGCCGATGTCTTCGCCGGTGGTCTGATCCACCTGCTTCATCGACAGGCGCACCTTGCCGCGATCGTCGAAGCCCAGGAGCTTGACCTTCACCGCCTGGCCTTCCTTGACCACGTCCGACGGCTTGGCGACGCGGCTGGCGGCCAGTTCGCTGACATGCACCAGCCCGTCCTTGGGACCGAAGAAGTTCACGAAGGCGCCGAAGTCCATAACCTTGACGATCTTGCCGTCATAGATCTGGCCGATTTCCGGCTCCGCGGTCAGGCCGCGAATCCATTTCAGCGCCGCCTTGATCGACTCGCCATCGGCGGACGCCACCTTCACGGTGCCGTCGTCCTCGACATTGATCTTGGCGCCGGTCTTTTCCACGATCTCGCGGATCACCTTGCCGCCGGTGC
>CBHTTW010000201.1:0-5249 GCA_966096025.1 uncultured Alphaproteobacteria bacterium
GACTTGAACGGCAGCGGCCTTTTCACCGACCGCATGATGCAGATCGTGGCGCTGATCACGGTCCTGTCCATCGCGCCCTCGATCATCATCATGATGACCAGCTTCGTGCGCATCGTGGTGGTCTTGTCCTTGCTGCGCACCGCTTTGGGTCTTCAGCAATCCCCGCCCAACAGCGTCATCGTATCGCTGGCCATGTTCCTCACTCTGTTCGTGATGAGCCCCACCCTGACTGATGCCTATCGCTCGGGCATTCAGCCGATGATGAACAACACCGTCACCACCGAGCAGGGCTTTACCCAGGCATTGGTGCCGATGAAGAAATTCATGCTGGCGCATGTGCGTGACGCCGACCTCAAACTGTTCTCGGACATGGCCAAGCAGAAGCCCACCAGCGATCCCGTCCAAGTGGCGGTGACCACCCTGGCGCCCGCCTTTATGCTGTCGGAGCTCAAGCGTGCCTTTGAGATCGGCTTTTTGATTTTCGTGCCCTTTTTGATCATCGACATGGCGGTGGCTTCGATCCTGATGAGCATGGGCATGATGATGCTGCCGCCGGTGATCATCTCGCTGCCCTTCAAGCTGATCTTCTTTGTGCTGGTGGACGGCTGGCGGTTGATCGCCGGATCGCTGGTGCAGAGCTATATGCACTCCCCGCCGCCGACCTGACCTCACCAGATGACGGTTGGCGTCCGGCCGGCGCTTGACGGTCTTTGCGCTCCGTTGGACAGTCCCGCCATTCCGCAAAAGACGGAAATTGGGGAGCGGACATGCGGCATCTCAAACTATTCGCCTCTCTCACCGCGTTATGCGCAGGCCTGGCCACCGGCGGTCAGGCGCCAAGGCCGGTGGACGGCGATGCCCAATTCTGCACGGCGCTCACCGGCCGCACCATCGCGCCCAATACCGTCATCCAAAGCGCCGACTACCTGCCTGAAGGCGGCACCGTCGGCACCACCAAGATCGACACGGCTTTCTGCCGCGTCATCGGACTGGCCACCCCCACCGGCGATTCACGCATCGGTTTTGAAGTCTGGCTGCCGCCAAAATCGCGCTGGAACGGCAATTTCCGCGGCGAAGGCTCGGGCGGCAGCGCCGGCGCGATCTCGCCCGGCCCCATGCGCGACGCGCTGATGGGCGGCTATGCCACCATGTCCACCGACAATGGCCATCTCATCGATCCCAAGGACCCGTTGGGCGGCAGCGGCCAAAGCTGGGCCTACAAGCATCCGGAAAAAATGATCGATTGGGGCTGGCGGGCGCTGCATCTGTCCACCGTCGCCGCCAAGAAGGTGGTCACCACTTTCTACGGCAAGGCCGCGGGCAAACATTATTTCGTCGCCTGTTCGGCGGGCGGCCATCATGCGCTGATGGAAGCCACCCGCTTTCCCCAGGATTATGACGGTTATGTCGCCGGCGCGGCGCCCTGGAAATGGACCTCGCTGATGTTCGGCCATACCTGGAACGCCAGGCCGGCGCTGAAGGACCCCGGCGCGATTACCGCCGAAAGCGTGGCGATCCTGAACCGCCGCATGGTGGCGGCCTGCGACAAGCTCGATGGCTTGGAGCATGGAATCATTTCCGACCCCCGCCGCTGCACCGTCGATCCGGTGGAATTCCAATGCAGCGACGCAAGCAAGACCGACTGCCTGACACCAGTGCAGGTGGCGGCGGCGCGCCACATCTATGCGGGCGCGAAAAAATCTGACGGCACGCAGCTGATGCCGGGCCAGGTGCGCGGCGCCGAATCCGGGTGGCTTGCACAGAATGGCGGCAAGACGCCGGGCGGCAGCAGTTCGGAATTCTGGAAACTGACGGTGTTTCAGGACCCGGACTTCCAGAATGTGAATTTCGATTTCGACAAGGACACGGAGCGGGCGCTGAAAACCAAAGTGTCCAACTCCACCCTGGCCGAGGTCTATGATCAGAAAGTGAATTTCGATCAATTCCGGGCGCGCGGCGGAAAATTCATATTCTTTCAAGGCTGGGCGGATTCGGTGATCACCCCGATGATGGATGTCGATTTCTACCATCGGGTCGCCGCCCGTTACGGCCAGGCCAAGACCGATGACTTTTTCCGCTTCTTCCTTTTGCCCGGCATGGGCCATTGCAGCGGCGGCCCCGGCTTCTCGCATATCGGCGGCGCCACCGGCGTGCCGATCAAGGACAATGCCGATCACGATATGGTGAAGGCGTTGGATCTGTGGGTGACAAAGAATCAGGCGCCATCCTTATTCATCGGCGCCCGCGTCAACGAAGCCAAAGAGGTGACCGCCACCCGTCCGATCTGCCGCTATCCGCTGGAAGCTGTGCATACCGGACGCGGCGATACCAACCGGGCTGAAAATTTCACCTGCCGCATGCCGTCAAATGCGACGGGGAAAATGTAGCCAGCGCAAAGCGCGACCTTTTGGCAGGCTTGAAAAGGGAACAAAGCAGTTTATCTCCCCGGCCATGATGTTTTACGGCCGCCCGATCCGAAATCCCCGGCTTTTGCTGGTCAGCGCCCTGTTCGCGGCCAGCCTGATGCTTCCTTTGCTTGGGGCAATCGCCTAGCGATTTTGCAAGAATTCCACGCTAATCTGGCGTGATGGCGCACGATCACACCCTGCATTCACACGGGCACGGCCATTCTCACGACCATGGCCATGGGCACGACCACGGTCATAGCCATGACCAGGGCACCCATGACCATGGCATCTGGACCCGCGATCATGTCTTTCTCGGCCATGGCCATTCCCGCGCCGAGACAAGGGCCAAATGGGCGGCCATTGTCACGGCGGTCTTCATGGTGGTGGAGATCGTTTGCGGCCTTGCCTATCACTCCATGGCGCTGTTGGCCGACGGCGCCCATATGGCGACCCATGTCGGGGCGCTGGGCCTGGCGGCGGGCGCCTATTGGCTGGCGCGCCGCCACAGCGGCAGCGGGCGCTTCACCTTCGGTTCGGGAAAATTCGGCGACTTGGCGGCCTTTACCAGCGCCATCATCCTAGGGCTGACGGCGATCGCGGTGGCGGTGGAATCCGTCCAGCGCATGGTGACACCCCAGGCGGTGCAATATGGCGACGCACTGCTGATCGCCTGCATCGGCCTTGCGGTCAATGTGATCAGCGCCTTCATCCTGAAGGACGATCACTCTCACGGCCATGATCACGCACATTCCCATGGTCATGACAACAATATGCGCGCCGCCTATCTGCATGTGCTGGCAGACGCCGCCACCAGCGTACTGGCGATTGTCGCCCTGGCCGCCGGCTTCTATTTGGGGTGGGGCATATTGGATCCGCTCTGCGGCCTGATCGGCGCGGCCGTCATCGCCTCCTGGTCCTATGGCCTGATCCGCGACAGCGCCATGGTGCTGTTGGATGCCGATGCCGATCCCGGCATGTCGGACGAAATCCGCACCTTTCTGCAAGCCGAACTGAAGGCCCGCATTCCCGACCTGCATTTGTGGCGGCTGGGTCCGGGCCATCGCGGCCTGATCGTGTCGCTGATTTCGCCCGATGCCATCAGCGCCGAGGCGGTGAAGGCGACCTTGCGCAGCCGCTATCCGGACCTATCTCATGTCACCGTCGAAGTGGCGGTTTGCGCGGATTGCACATGAAATTCTGGAAAAGGAAAAAACAGCAGGTGGAGCAGGCGGTCGACGATGTCGCCGTCACCGCCAATGATCTGGCCGAAAAGACCATGGTGATCGGCCCCACCGGCGTGCTGCTGCTTCTGGGCGCGGCGGCGGTGGGCGCGGCGGCTGCCTATTACGTCACCCAGAAAAACAAAAAGGCCGCCTCGACAGAGACGGCCCCTTCGAAATCCGATAAACGGTCTTAGCGCGGGAGCAAGCCTTCGCGCTGCAGGCGCTTGCGCTGCAGCTTGCGATAGCGGCGCACGGCTTCGGCGCGCTCGCGGGCGCGCTTTTCGCTGGGCTTCTCATAGGCGCCGCGCAGCTTCATCTCCCGGAAAATGCCTTCGCGCTGCATCTTCTTCTTCAGCGCCTTGAGGGCCTGGTCGATGTTGTTGTCGCGGACGATGATCTGCAAAGCGAGGCTCCTGACGGGAAATTTAAGAGGCGCGGGTGATAGCAGAGGGTATTTTCCGTGTCTACCCACGGAAATTAACCGTCCCCCACCCTTGGCGCGGGTCCCTCCCCAGGGCCATATTTCCCGCCATGGCCATCCTGAAAATCGCCCGCATGGGCCACCCGGTCCTCAGCCTGCCCGCCAAACCGGTCGTCGACCCCAAGGCCCCGGAAATTCGCCGTCTTGTCAATGACATGGTCGAAACCATGATCGACGCCAATGGGGCGGGACTGGCGGCCCCCCAGGTCCATGTTCCCTTGCGGCTGGTGGTGTTCCAGGCCCCCGAAGGCCGCGCCGACCCCAACCTGGCGGACGAGGAGCGGTTCGACCACACCGCCCCCCTGACGGTGCTGATCAACCCCGAAATCGAGATTCTGGCCCCCGAAAAGGAAGGCGGCTGGGAGGGCTGTCTGTCGGTTCCGGGCCTGCGCGGCTGGGTCGAGCGGCCGGGCCATATCCGCTACCGCGGCCTGGGCATCAATGGCGAGACCATCGATCGGGTGGCGCGCGGCTTTCATGCCCGGGTGGTGCAACATGAATGCGATCATCTGGACGGGCGGCTCTATCCTTCCCGGATGGATGACCTGAGCCGTCTGATCTTTGAAACCGAAATCCGCCACTTCCAGACCGCGCCATGACCGAAGAATCGAAAAAACTGCGCAAGAAGGCCGCGCACCGCGCGGATGCGTCAGCGGACGCGCAAACAAAAAGCGCGGATGCGTCCGCAGACGCGCCAGGAAAAAAGGCGGAAGCCGCCGAGGCCGCTCCGAAAGACAAGCGCGGCGACCAGCAAATGCGCGAGGCGGTTCTGGCCGCCGCCCTGCCCCACGCCGCCTTTGACGGTTTCACCGACGGCATGTTGCAGAAGGCGGGCGCGGAAGCAGGCGTCGCCAAAATCGAGCTGGAGCGTCTGTTTGAAAACGGCGCCGTCAGCCTGATCGAATTTTATTCGGCCCATGCCGATGCGCAAATGGAAGCGCGGCTGGCGGCGATGGATCTCAAGGCCATGAAGATTCGCGAACGCATCGCCGCCGCGGTCAAGGCAAGGCTTGCCGCCCTCAAGCCGCACAAGGAAGCGGCGCGCCGCGCCGCCGCCTTGCTGTCGCTGCCCATGCATGCGGCGCTGGGCGCCAAGCTGATGTACCGCACGGTGGATGCCATGTGGCGCGCCGCCGG
>CBHTTW010000202.1:0-5207 GCA_966096025.1 uncultured Alphaproteobacteria bacterium
TGGCGACGTTCGCCACGATCTGCGCATTGTCGCCGGACAACATTTCAACCGTGATGCCGCGGTGAATCAAAGCGGCGACAACCTCGGCGGCGTCCGGCCGGATTTTATCCTCAAAACGAAAGCCGACCGGCGCTTCTCCCTCACGGCGATACCAGAGCTGATACTCCATGGCCGCGGCGCCGCACCATGCGGCACTCCCCAGCCGTTCCCTGCCATCGCCCTCGCCGCGCTCCAGCCCGGAGCCGGCCACCTCGCGCACATCCGGAGCGACCGGCCCTTCTCCCGCCGATCGCGCCAAGGCAATCGCCAGGGGATGGCGGCTGGCGCGGGCCATCCTGGCGGCTCGATCCAACAGCCCCGGCGGCAACGCGTCGGCGTTCAGCAGGACCGGCGTACCGGCCGTCAAGGTGCCGGTTTTGTCGAAGACCGCCATGTGAATTTCCGAAAGGCGTTCCAGCGCGTCTCCGGATTTGACAAAAACGCCGCGATTGAACAGCCGCTCGGTTGCAACAATCTGAACCGCCGGAACCGCGAGACCCAAGGCACAAGGACAGGTTATGATCAGAACCGTGATGGCGCTGGTGACGGCCTGCGCCATCGATGCGCCCGCCGCCAGCCAGCCGGCGAAAGCCAATAGTGACAGCGCGAATACGGCGGGTACATAGGCCCTGGCCGCGCGATCCGCCAGGCGGACATAGACACTGCGAACCTGTTGGCCGGCCTCCAGCAGGCGCGCCAAATCCGCCACCAGCGAATTTTCCACCCCCGCCGACGCACGCAACAGGACGGCATTGCCCAGGACCACCGCGCCTGCCGGGACCGCCGTGTCCTTCGCTGTCCATTGCGGCATGCTTTCTCCGGTGACAAGGGACAGGTCCATGTCCGTACCGCGATCTTCCAGAATACCGTTGACCGGCACCCGATCGCCGCTGGCCAAAACAAGCCGGTCACCGGCAACCACCTCCCGTGCCGCGATGGTTTGCACATCGCCGCCGGCAGACAGCCGCCGAACCAGTTGCGATTGCAGCGCAAGCAGGTGGCGCGCCGCGCCCCTGGCCCGATTCCGCAGCCGATGGTCCAAATAGCGGCCGATCAGCAACAGGAAAACCAGCATCGCGGCAGCGTCGAAGTAGGTGTGTGTGCCGCCCTGGACGGTTTGATGGACACTCAGTCCCAGCGCCAGAACAATCGCCAGGCTTATGGGAACATCCATATTTGTGGAACGCGCGCGCAGGCCGGCCACGGCCGAGCGGAAAAAAACCTGCCCGGCATAGAGCGAGGCGGGAATCGCCACCGCGCCCGCCAGCCCGAAGAACAGAGTCCGCATGGGAGCACTCAGATCTCCGCCATACCAGATCGAATCCGTCAGCCCCATGACAAAGACGGTGGCAAAGCCGGAGATCGCCAGGCAGCGCAGCAGGAGGCGTCCCTCGGCTTGGGCGGTGTCCAGCACCGCTTCCGCCTCGAAGGGCCGGGCTTCGTATCCCAAATCCCGGATGCGGTTCAGGATCAGCTCCGGGCCGATATCGCGGCCGACAACCGTAAGCTTGCCGGTAGACAGGTTCAGCCTCGCCCGGTCGACGCCCGGGATGGCATTGACCCCCTGCTCGATCTTGGCGATGCAGTTGGCGCAATGGACACCCTTCACCGCGGCCTCGAAAGTGCTTTCGGAAAGCGCGGCGCCGGACGCCGGGGTATTCAACGCAGCCATAGCCGGCGCCTCGCCTCGAAAGGCACTGCGCCCTGATTGGCGACCACCACGTCCCAATTGCCCGCACCGGCCTTGACGCGTGCTTCGAAAACACCCGGCGTCACTTCGGAAAACTTCAGAACCTGATCGCGATTTTCATCGGCGGGGTGACGCAATTCGCCCGCAAGGCGGACTCCGGACTGGACTTCGCCATCGCGACCACGCAGCGACACCCATATCCTGGTCTCCCCGCCCGGCAACCGCTGACTGTCAACCATCGCCTGCCAACCCAGCGCGGCCTGGCGCGCGCGATGCGCCAGCGTGCGGTTGTATTGCACGCCCTGCAGGTAGGGCAGTTGCTCATCCTCACCCCGAAAGGTTTTCACCGCCGCGGTAATGAAGATCGCGTTGGTCGCGAAAATAAGTCCGAAAAAGGCGCCCAGCCACAGCAGAACGCCGCGGCCCGTCAAAGGTCTCATCATTCCCTGGCTCCCGGAACAAACACGGCATCCACATGGCGGGTTTCCCGCCGCGATTGATCGCTCAACACGAAGGTCAAGCCACGGCTGGAGGGCAGGTCGGGCCGCGCCACCGTGACCAGGACGCGCAATGTACGAACCCTGTCGGCGTCGACCCGCACCGCAACCGGCCCGCGAATTTCGCCGTCGCCGATCACTCTGACGCGTTGTGCCCTGATGCCCGAAACGTCCAGCCAGAAGGTTTGCGGCCGGTTCGTCCGATTCATCAGCTTGAGGGTATAGCCGTTGCGGACCGCCCCATCGGCCAATCGGACATAGTCGGGGTTGCGGTCGCGAACCACATCCAGATCCAGGCTGTGCCGGAACGTCAGAGTCACCAGCATGATCGCCGAGACAATCGCGAGCACGCCGACATAGAGAATCGTGCGCGGGCGCACAAAACGGTAGCGCGCCGCCTCCCCGCTTTCGCGCCGCAGGATATTGGCTTCCGTATCATAGGCGATCAAACGCCGCGGTTGCCCGACCTTGGCCATCACATCGTCACAGGCATCGATGCAAAGCCCGCAATTGATGCATTCCAGCTGCGCTCCATCGCGGATATCGATACCCATGGGGCAAACGGCGACACACTGGTTGCAGTCGACGCAGGAGCCGCGCCCTTCCCAGCTCTGTCCTTTCTTGTGACTGCCCCGCGGTTCGCCCCGGTCGCGCCGGTAGGTGACGGAAAGCGCTTCGGTATCCGTCATCGCCGCCTGAATGCGCGGCCAAGGACACATATAGGTGCAAACCTGCTCGCGCATGAAACCGCCGAGCGTATAGGTGGTGAAGGTCAGTCCCGCGACGGCGGCGTAGCTGCCGATGCCGGCGGTACCGCTTAACAGTTGGTGTAACAGCGTGGGCGCGTCATTATAATAGAAGACCCACGCACCGCCGGTCGCCACCGCGATCACCAGCCAGACGGCATGTTTGGCGACGCGTTTGGCGATTTTACCCGGGCTCCAGCGCGCCGCCGCCAGCCGCATGCGCGCATTGCGGTCCCCCTCGATCTTGGTTTCCACCCAGATGAAGAGGTCGGTCCAAACCGTCTGCGGACAGGAAAAGCCGCACCATAGCCGGCCGAACAGCGCGTTGATCAGGAACAGCGCCACAGCCGACAGAACCAGCAGTCCGGTTATGTAATAGACTTCCTGCGGCCAAATCTCGATGAAGAAGAAATAAAAGCGCTCATGCGCCAGATCCACCAGCACCGCCTGGTTGGGCGCGCCGAAACCCCGGTTCCAGCGCAGCCACGGCACCACATAGTAGATGCTGAGCGTAAACGCCATCATCGCCCATTTGAAGGTGCGATACTGGCCCGCCGCTTCCTTGGGATGGATCGGAACGCGGGATTTGTAGAGTTTGCGGTTCGCGGCGCTGTTGGTGGCGGCCGCGTCGGACCGGAACACACCTTCCGCGGCCATACCGGGTCTTTTATCGCGTGAAATCACCGTATGCACAGTCAAACCCAACTCCGGCGCTACTCGCCCCCGCCAAGGCTATGGACATAGATGGCCAGCGCCTTGATTTCCTCGGGCGAGAGCCTGCCGCCCCAGGTCGGCATCACGCCGCCATGCCCGTTCCAGATTTGATCCTGGATAGTTTCCCGGGTGGATCCGTATTCCCACTCATTGTCCGTCAAGTTCGGAGCCCCCATGGCCCGATTGCCCTTTCCGCTCTCGCCATGGCAGGAGGCGCAGTTATCGGCATATAGCGGCAAGGCGCGGCGTGCGGCCGGCGCATTGGCCGGGCGGCCGGACAATTGCACGACATATTCCACCAGATCGCCTATTTGTGCCGGTTTGAGGATCGCGTCGCGTCCAAAAGCGGGCATTTGCGATTGACGCGTTTGTGGACTCGTCGAGCGCACCCCGACCGTAATCGTATGCTCGATGTCCACCAGCTTTCCGCCCCAAAGCCAGGCATCGTCGTTCAGGTTGGGATAGCCGGGCGCGCCTTGCCCGCCCGCGCCATGGCAGGCCGCGCAATTGTCGCCAAAGGCGGTTTTTCCGGCTGCCATCGCAAATTGGAGGAGATCGGGATTTCGCTGAATGTCAGGCAAGGAGGCCCGGGCCAGGGCCTTTTCGCGCCCGGCCCTGGCGGCTTTCAGCGCGGCGACATCGGCCATCACCTCATCGCGTTGGGAGTGGTCCAGAACGCCGCGTGTGTAGGAGGAAATGCCGGGCCAGGCGGGATAGACGATCCAATAGCCGACCGACCAGATGATGGTGGCCCAGAAAAGCCCCAGCCACCAGCGCGGCATGGGCGTATCCAGCTCCTTGATGCCGTCCCATTCATGACCGGTCGTTTGGGTGCCGGAGACATCGTCGATCTCTTTCTTGGACATCAGGCGTCCTCGTCCTTGAGCGGTATCCGGGCCGCCTGCTCGAAGCGAGACCGGTTTTTCGGCCACCAGGCATAGATGAAGGCGGCCGCGAACATCAGCGTGAAATAGACGGCGCCCCAGCTCTGGGCGAAAGCGAGCACGTCCTCATAGGCCCAACGTTCCATTGCTATCTCCGGTGCTCGGGCGCGCTGGCGCGGTATGTCTTGAAATCCACCAATGTGCCCAGCATCTGCAGATAGGCGATCAACGCATCGCCTTCGGTGATTTGCGCGGGATTGCCGTCAAAGTCGCGGGCCTCGGTCTTTGCGTAGCGCTTCTGCATCTCGTCCAGGCCATCGGCATTGGGATCCGCCTGCGCTTCCAGGTCCTTGCTGGCGTTATCGATCTGCTCCTGGGTGTAGGGGACGCCGACCAACCGGTTGACCTCCAGAATTCTTTTGATGTCGCGATAATCCAGCCGCGTCGTGAAAAGGAATTTGTAGGGCGGCATGATGGATTCCGGCACGACGGAACGCGGATCGGCGGTGTGCGCCCGGTGCCATTCATCCGAATATTTCCCGCCGACCCGCGCCAGGTCGGGACCGGTGCGCTCCGAGCCCCATTGGAACGGATGATCGAACATGCTTTCGGCCGCCAGGCTGTAATGGCCATAGCG